>JAZSAA010000397.1:0-3900 GCA_045601625.1 Clostridia bacterium
GCTGTTCAACGCCAAGCTGATCATCATGGACGAGCCCACCACCGCCCTGACCAAGAAGGAGGTGGACGCGCTGTTCAAGACGGTGCGCCAGCTGCGGGATTCGGGCATCGCCATCATGTTCATCAGCCACAAGACCGAGGAAATCTTTGAAATCTCCGACGACGTGTGCATCATGCGCAACGGCAAAAACGTGTTCTCCGGCCCCACCTCCCAGCTGACCAAGAAGGACTTCACCTACTACATGACCGGCCGGGAGCTGGAGGACGACTACTTCGTACCCACCAACATATCGAAGGAGCCGGTGCTGAAGCTGGACAGGCTGACCTGGAACGGCAAGTTCCAGGACGTCAGCTTCGACCTGCGCAAGGGCGAGATCCTGGGCGTCACCGGCCTGCTGGGCTCGGGCCGCACCGAGCTGGCCCTGGCGCTGTTCGGCCTGGGCAAGGTGGATTCCGGCACCATCACCCTGAACGGGCAGCCTGTGAAGATCACCTCGCCCATACAGGCCCAGAAGCTGCGCATCGGCTACGTGCCCGAGGACCGACTGACCGAGGGCCTGTGCCTGCGCCAGCCCATCGCCGACAACATCATGCTCTCCTCGCTGAAGCAGCTGACCCACGCCCTGGGTACCTACCGGGAGGCGGAGCTGTTCGCCAAAGCCAACGAGTGGGTGGACAAGTTCTCCATCGCCACCGACGACGCCCACAAGCACGCCAGCACCCTCTCCGGCGGCAACCAGCAGAAGATCGTGCTTTCCAAGTGGCTGAACAACGACCTGGACGTGCTGATCCTGAACGGCCCCACCGTGGGCGTGGACGTTGGCGCGAAGCAGGACATCCACGCGCTGGTGCACGACCTGGCCAACCAGGGCCTGGCGGTGATCATCATCTCCGACGACCTGGCCGAGGTGGTGGTCAACTGCAACCGGGTCATCGTGATGAAGGACGGCAACATGGTCAGTGAGCTGACCGGCGAGCAGATCAACGAGGAAAACATCCTCGAGGTCATACGATAAGGAGGCGCGGACATGAATACGGCAAAGCTCAAGCGCATGACGCGCAGAACTGAATTCTATATGTTCCTCGTGCTGGTCGTGCTGTGCGTGGTGGTACAGGTCAAGTCCGGCGGGCGGCTGATCGCCTTCCCCGGCATATTCACCCGCCAGAGCACCACGGTGCTGCGCTCGATGGTGGTGGACGGCATGTTCGGCATGTGCTGCCTGGTGGTCATGATCTCCGGCGGCTTCGACCTGTCCTTCCCGGCCATCGCGGCGCTGTCCTACTCCCTGAGCAGCACAATCTGCCTGAACAACGGCTGGTGCCAGACCAACCCGGTGGCGGGCCTGCTGATGGCCATCGCCTTCGGCTGGATACTGGGCATGCTGAACGGCTGGATCATCTCCAACTTCAAGCTGAACACCATGATCGTCACCCTGGGCACCCAGACCTTCTTCAACGGCGTCTCCCTGGGGCTTTTGCAGATGCGGGAGATCACCTCCACGCTGCCCAACGGCTTCAAGGCCTTCGGCAAGGCGTTCCTGCTGGAGAGCGCCGACCCCGTCACCGGCATCCGTTTCACGCTGTCGGCCATGATACTGTTCCTGATCGCGCTGTGCGCCATCGTGTCGTTCATACTGAACAAGACCATGTTCGGCCGGGCGCTGTACGCCATCGGCGGCAACGAGGTGTCCGCCGAGCGCGCCGGCTACAATGTGAAGAAGACCAAGTTCCTGCTGTACTCGGCGGTGGGCGCGACGGCCGGCTTCATCGGCATGATCCGCACCTGCATGGAGGGCCAGTCCATCCCCATGGCCATGATCGGCCGCGAGATGAACATCATCCCCGCCGTGATACTGGGCGGCGCCTCCATCTACGGCGGCGAGGGCACCGTGTTCGGCACGCTGGTGGCCGTGGGCATCATCTCCCTGGTCTCCAACTCCATGCTGATCCTGGGTATCGACCCCTACTGGCAGCAGTTCTTCAACGGCCTGGTCATACTGGTGGGCATCACCGTTTCGGCCCTGCAGGCCAAGCGGCAGAAGCATTGACGGAGGTGATCTGAAATGAAGCGCAATAACCTGCAAAAATACAGCTACACCTTCATGATGCTGGGCCTGATGGCCGTGGTACTGCTGTTCTTCACCATCGCCAAGGGCGGGGCCTTCTGGACCGGCAACATCTGGCGCGGCATGGCCATGCAGTTCCCGGAGTACGGCGTGATCACGCTAGGCCTGATGTTCTGCTTCATCTGCGGCAAGATGGACATGTCCTTCGTGGCCCTGGGCGACTTCGCCACCATCATGGCGGTGCGCTACATGGCCGCCCATGCCGACAGCCCCGCGGGGGGCGTGATCCTGGTGGGCATACTGATCGCCCTGGCCATCGCGGCCTTCGGCGGGCTGATCAACGGCCTGCTGGTCTCCGAGCTGGACATCCCCCCGGTGATGGCCACCATTTCGATGCAGCTGGTGTGGACCGGCCTTTCCGTGGCCCTGACCAACGGCAGCACCGTCAAGGGCCTGCCGGCGCTGTACACCGAGATCGGCCACAGGTACGTGCTGGGCTTCATCCCGATGCCGCTGTTGGTGTTCGCGGTGATCTTCGCGCTGTGCTGGTTCCTGCTGAACAAAACCGTATACGGCAAGAAGCTGTACATGGTGGGCACCAACATCAAGGCGGCGAAGTTCTCCGCCATCAACACCCGGCGCATGGTCATTGGCACCTATATGCTCTGCGACGTGATCTGCTGCATCGGCTGCCTGCTGATGGTGAACACCCTGGGCAGCGCCAAGGCCGACTACGGCACCTCCTACGTGATGCGCTGCATACTGATCCTGGTGCTGGCGGGCGTGCTGCCCGACGGCGGCATGGGCAAGATCGTGAACGTGCTGATCGCCATCGTGACGATACAGATCATCGCCACCGGCGTCAACCTGTTCTCCAGCCTGAACACCTACTACTCCATGCTGATCTGGGGCGCGCTGCTGCTGATCGTGCTGGTACTGTCCACCCGGGTGGGCGAGGGCGGCCTGTTCGGCCTGAAGCTGGGCGGCAAAAAGCGCCAGAAGGCGTGACCGGGGAAGCTCCCTGACGCTGCGCTGCGCCTTCGGCCACGACGCCGCTTCGTTCCGCTCAGGATGACGGCTGTGGCGCTGTCCCTGTCATTCCGGGCGCAGGCGCAGCCGGAGCCGAAGAATCTGTCCTCACAGGCCAGCTTGTAAAAATCCTAAATTTTCGCCATATGTGCCTGAAATTTTCGTAAACATCCAAAAAATATACAACTTCGGATTGAATCTGTATATGGTATTGACAATCTGTGTTTGCTATGATAATGTTAACTTAAATCGAAGGGAGCCTGCGCTATGAACAGCCTTGAGAGATTCTACAAGACCATCGCCTATGAGCCCGTCGACCGCCCCGCCTGCTGGATGGGCGACCCCACCCCCGAGGAAGCTGCCAAGCTGTGCGAATACTACGGCGTCGCCAACACCAGCGAGCTGAAGAAGGTCGTCGGCGACGACTTCTACGCCGTTGAGATCCCCTACCATTCCCCCACCTGCAACGCCCTCTTCGCCGCCTTCGACTGGTACATGAACGGCAGCAACGTGGACACCGAGCACCGCACCCTCACCGCCGACGGCTGCTTTGCCCAGTGCGAAGACCTGGACGAGGTGGAGGCCGTGAACTTCCCCTGGCCCGACCCGGAGAAGTACATCGACCCTGAGCTGTGCAAGAAGCTGGTGGCCGAGGCCCCCGAGGGCAAGACGGTCATGGGCATGCTGTGGGCCTGCCACTTCCAGGACACCTGCGCCGCCTTCGGCATGCAGACGGCCCTGATGAACATGGTGGCCGACCCCGAGATGGTGCACTACGTGGACGACCACATCGTGGCCTTCTATGA
>JAZSAA010000398.1:0-2687 GCA_045601625.1 Clostridia bacterium
CAACTATGGGGGCGGCGTGGCCCCGCCCGCCGGGTACAACGAACTGTTTCGTACCCGGGCGGGCGCCACAACGCCGCCCCTGCCGCTGTTTGGTACAGCGATATTCTTTTTGAGGCAGCCCCTGTTTTTTCTTTCTTAGCGCCCAAAAAAGCCCGCCCCGGCCTGTTGATAATCCCACCTGTTTATGGTATAGTATAATTATAGTAATAGGCTTACCATCGAACGGCCACAAGGAGGCGCACCATGTCCGATACGCACATGGAAATGAATCCGCCGAAGCGGCGGACCATACTGGTGGTGGATGACGAGCAGATCAACCGCGAGCTGCTCGGCACGCTGCTGGAGGACGACTATCGCGTGCTCTACGCCGCCAACGGCCAGGAGGCGCTGGACATCGCCAAAAAGCGCGCGGACGACATCTCCCTGATCCTGCTGGACCTGCTGATGCCGGTGATGTCGGGCATGGTGGTGCTCAGGCGCCTGAAGGATTCCCCCGAGCTGGCGCGCATCCCCGTGATCGTGATGACGGCGGACCACGAGGCCGAGGTGGCCAGCCTGGAGCTGGGCGCGTTCGACTTCATCCCCAAGCCCTACCCGATGCGCAGCGTGATACTGGCCCGCGCGCGCCGCATCATCGAGCTCTCCGAGGACCGGCAGATCATCCGCGTGACGGAGCGCGACCCGCTGACCGGCCTGTTCAACCGGGAATACTTCTACAATTACATCGCCAGCTTCGACCAGCACCACAAGGGCACGGCCATGGACGCGGTGGTGGTGGACATCAACCGCTTCCACATCATCAACGAGCGCTACGGCCGGGCCTACGCCGACCAGCTCCTGCGCCGCATCGGCAAGGCGCTGCACGCGCTGGCCAGGGCCTCCGGGGGCATGGCCTGCCGCCGGGAGGCCGACACCTTCCTCGTCTACCGTCCCCACGGCGGCGACTGCGAGACGATGTTTGAAAAGCTGTCGGCTTCGCTGAACGACGATGGCGACACCGCCAACCGCGTGCGGCTTCGCATGGGCGTCTACCCCAACGTGGACAAGTCCGTCGAGGTCGAGCAGCGCTTCGACCGGGCCTGCATCGCCGCCGACAGCATTCGCGGCAACTACACCCAGAGCATCGCCGTCTACGACGACAAGCTGCACGAGGCCGAGCTGTTCGCCGAGCAGCTGACCGAGGAATTCGACCAGGCCATCAACGAGGGCCAGTTCAAGGTGTATTACCAGCCGAAGTACGACACCCGCCCCGACGCGCCCGTGCTGGCCAGCGCCGAGGCGCTGATCCGCTGGCAGCACCCCAAGCTGGGCCTGGTGAGCCCCGGCGTGTTCATACCGCTGTTCGAGGAGAACGGCATGATCCAGCGGCTGGACCACTACGTGTGGGGCCAGGCCGCCGCCCAGGTGCGGGACTGGAAGGCGCGCTTCGGGCTGTCCATCCCCGTGTCGGTGAACGTGTCCCGGGTGGACATGTTCGACCCCCAGATTGCCAGCACCTTTGAAACCCTGCTGAAGATCAACAACCTCGCCCCGACGGAGCTGATCCCCGAGATCACCGAATCAGCCTACACCGACAACGAATCGCTGATCATCTCCACGGTGCAGAGCCTGCGCACGATGGGCCTGCGGGTGGAGATGGACGACTTCGGCACCGGCTATTCCTCGCTGGGCATGATCTCCCGCCTGCCGCTGGACGCGCTGAAGCTGGACATGACCTTCGTGCGCAGCGCCTTCTCCGGCCACGGCGACACCCGCATGATCGAGCTGATCATCGACATCGCGGAATACCTGGGCGTGCCCACCATCGCCGAGGGCGTGGAAACCCGGGAGCAGGTGGAGGCCCTGAAGATAATGGGCTGCGACTACGTGCAGGGCTATTACTTCTCCAAGCCCGTGCCGCCGGAGGCGTTCGAGCGCTTCATCGAGGAGAAGGCGCTGCTGCTCAAGGGCGACCCCGAGGCCGGCATCCAGGCCCAGCCCTGGCTGGCGGAGCCGACCCAGATGATGCGCGCCGGGAACCGGCTGACCTACGCCCGGCTGGCCCAGGCGCTGGCTGCCGACTATTTCAGCATCTATTACGTGGACACCCGCACCGACCGGTTCACCGAGTTCACCTCCCACAACGCCTACGCGGGGCTGGGCATCGAGAAGGAGGGCGAGGATTTCTTCAACCTCAGCCGCAAGAACATCCTGCGGGTGGTGCACCCGGACGACCAGCTCAAGATCCTGGACGGCTTCACGAAGGAGAACGTGCTGCGCACGATAAAGGAAAGCGGCGCGTACACCATCACCTACCGGCTGGTGCTGGACGACGAGCCCATCTACGTCAGCCTGAAGGCCACGGCCATGGGTGGCGACGACAGCGGCAGCATCGTGGTGGGCATCAACAACATCGACAGCCAGATGAAGCGCCAGCAGGAGCTGGAGCAGGCCAAGGAGGCGCAGCTGACCTTCGCTCGCATCGCCCAGGCCCTTTCCCAGGACTACTACAGCTTCTACGTGGTGAACACCGACACCGATGAATTCGTGGAGTATAGCTCCAGCGACGAATACCCGCAGCTGCACGTGGAGCAGAACGGCGTGAACTTCTTCGAGGACTGCCGCCGCAACGTGATCCGCCTGGTGCACCCGGACGACCTGAAGCTGGCGCTGCAGGCCTGGGAGAAGGACCGCCTGCTGGAGGAGCT
>JAZSAA010000399.1:0-8129 GCA_045601625.1 Clostridia bacterium
CTTCCCCTTTCAGGGGAGGCTTAAACAGCCAGTGAACTGTTTCAAAAACCTCCCCTGAAAGGGGAGGCGGCGCGCAGCGCCGGTGGGGTTCCGTCATCCCGCCAAATCAGAATATGCCTGTCAACACACACCAATACCCTAAAAAAAAGGAGATCGTGAATGACCGAAGCATCAACGACCGGCACCATCCTCCAGGGCATCGGCGGGTTTTACACCGCCCTTGACGACGAAGGGCGGGAATACACCCTTCGCGCCCAGGGGAAGCTGCGGCGGGAGCGATTGAAGCCCAAGGTGGGCGACCGGGTGGAGATGCTGCCCGGCGAGGGGGAGGAGCACGGCTGGATCTGCCGGATACTGCCCCGGCGCAACGCGCTGGTGCGCCCGCCGGTGGCGAATATCGACGTGATCGTGATCGTCGTCGCCGCCGCCACGCCGGACGCGGACCTGATGATGGCGGATCGGCTGATGCTCAACGCCCGGCGCGCCGGCATCGCCGTGCAGCTGGTGATCAACAAGCGGGACCTCGCCCCGGAAAATGCCAACGACATCGCCCGGCAGTACCGGGGGGCGGAGGTATCGCCGCTGCAGGTGTGCGCCGCCACCGGCGAGGGCCTGGACGCGCTGCGGGCGCGCCTGCGGGGCAGGGTACACGCCCTGGCGGGGCAGTCGGGGGCGGGGAAATCCACGATGATCAACGCCCTCTACGGCCTGGACCTGGAGACCGGCGATCTGTCCCGGAAGATCGAACGGGGAAAGAACACCACCCGCAGCTGCCGCCTGATCCCCGTGGAGGGGGGCGGCATGGTGCTGGATACCCCCGGGTTCAGCCTGCTGGAGTCGGAGCTTTTCGACCCGGTGGAATTGAAGGAGAGCTGGCCGGAATTCGCGCCCTTCGAGGGCCGGTGCTACTTCCAGCCCTGCTACCACGCCACCGAGCCGCGCTGCGCGGTGCTGGCGGCCGTGGCGGCTGGAGAGATCGACGGGCAGCGGCACGGGCGCTATGTGGCGCTGCTGGATGAAATGAAGATGAGATGGAGGGATCGCTATGATTAGTGTCGCGCCTTCGCTGCTGGCAGCGGATTACCTGAACATCGGCGCGGACATTCGCAGGATGAAGGAGGCCGGCGCGGACTGGCTGCACTTCGACGTGATGGACGGCAGCTTTGTGCCGAACATCAGCTTCGGACAGGACATGGCCCGGCGGGCGGCGGAATGCGGCCTGCCGCTGGACGTCCACCTGATGATCGTGAACCCGGAGAAATACATCGAGGCCTTCGCCGCGGCGGGGGCGAAGATCATCACCGTGCATGCCGAGGCCGTCATCCACCTGCACCGGGTACTCCAGCAGATTCGCGCCGCGGGCTGCCTGGCGGGCGTGGCGCTGAACCCGGCCACGTCGCCGGAATGCCTGCGCTACGTGCTGGGGGATTTCGACCTGGCGCTGGTGATGACGGTGAACCCCGGCTACGGCGGCCAGAAGCTGATCCCTGCCTGCATCGACAAGGTGAGCGAGGTGCGGGGCATGCTGAACCGGGCCGGCATCGACGCCATCGTAGAGGTGGACGGCGGCGTGAACCTGGAGACCGCGCCGAAGCTGGCAGCGGCCGGGGCCGACACGCTGGTGGCCGGCAGCGCCCTGTTCGGCGCGCCGGACGCGAAGGCGTTCATCGAGACGGTGAAGCGGCAGGGATGATCCCCGCTTCACGGATATCGCCTTTGCCCAAAAAGGCCCTTCGCATCGCTCAGGATGACGGTGGAAAGCCGGGGTGACATCCTGAACGAAGCGAAGGACCCTGCTATTTTCCATTTCTGTCACAATATTAACACAAATGCCCCCGTAACCTTATCAGACGGGGGCTATAATACATACAGAAAGAACCTTTAAGGCGATCCCGTGAGGTCGGCAAGGCGCTTGAGTATGCATGTGAGAAACGGGCCGGTGAAGGCCTGCCAACGACGTGCCCTGTCCTGCCGACAGGGCGCGTTTTTCGTGCGGGGAGGGGAATGATTTGCAGAAGAAGACCCAGGTCATGGACGCGGACCAGATGCGCCGCACCGTTACCCGCATGGCCCACGAGATCATCGAGCGCAACAAGGGCGTCGGGGGCGTGGTGCTGGTGGGCATACGCCGCCGTGGCGAGCCCATCGCCCGGATGCTGGCCGACGCCATCAAGAGGGTCGAAGGCGCGGAGCTGCCGGTGGGCACGGTGGACATCACCTTCTACCGCGACGACCTGACTCACGCTTCCCGGGACCCGAAGCTGAACCGCACCGACATACCGTTTCCCATCGAGGACAGAACCGTGGTGCTGGTGGACGACGTGCTGTACACCGGGCGCACCGCCCGGGCAGCCATGGACGCGCTGATGGACATGGGCCGCGCCCGCCGCATCCAGCTGGCGGTGCTGATCGACCGGGGCCACCGGGACCTGCCCATTCGGGCCGATTTCGCGGGCAGGAACGTGCCCACGGCCCTGAGCGAGTTCGTTCGCGTCGCCCTGCCCGAGATCGACGGGGAGACGGGGGTATGGTTGTGCGATTGCGTTCAGGCTGAAGGGTGATTCAGGCACGGCAGGGCCGGGACCATAGACGTCGGCACGCCGCCGACAATTTGGAGAAGCCTGGTTTTTTGCCCGATGGATATTGGAATACATGAAGGAGGCGAGCGTTATGAAGATCGAGAAGAGCGTGAAGGACGGGAGGGTCTGCTATGCGCTGGAGGGTCGCCTTGACACCACCACCGCGCCGGAGCTTGAAAACGAACTGAAGCGTGATTTGGACAGCGCCACGGGGCTGACGATGGATTTCAGCAAGCTGGATTACATCTCCTCAGCCGGTCTGAGGGTTTTGCTGAGCGCCCATAAGGCGATGAGCAAGAAGGAGGGCATGAAGGTGACGAATGCGAACGAAATCGTGCGAGAGGTGTTTGACGTCACAGGCTTCTCGGACATTCTGGACATCGAGTGAGGTGAATGCGATATGAAATCCGATATAATCGCCGTATCCAGCAAGGGCAGGGGATTGGACGACGCGCTGGCCCTGGCCGACCGGACCGCGAAACAGCTGGGGCTGTCGCTGCGGGATGCGTTGCGCATGCGTCTGCTGGTCGAAGAGATGATGAGCATGGTGCGTTCCATCGTCGGCCAGCTCGAGGGCAAATTCTGGATCGAGACCGAGGACAGGGCCTATCGGCTCTATCTTCAAATGGCCTCTCTGCTGGACGCTGAACAGCGCAAGCAGCTGCTTTCCGCTTCAACCAGCGGGAAAAATGAAGCCCATCGCGGCATCATGGGCAAGATCAGGGCGTTTTTCGAGCCTATGCCGATCGAGGATACGCCTGCGTATCTTGCCGGAACGATCGTTCGGGGCAAAGCAAGCGACGATCTGACCTGGTCGCTGGATGCCTATCGCGAGCGCCTTCTCAAGCGCAAGGATGCTTCTGACGAAGCGCGGCAGGAATGGGACGAGCTCGAAAAATCTGTGGTCTCCCACATCACGGACAATGTCACAGTCAGCATACACAATTATGATGTGGAACTGATGATCTACAAGAAGCTGGACTGAGGGCTTTCCGGAAGATGCGGGAAGCAAAGAAAGGTGGAGGATTGGATATGTCTGACCAGGGTATTCGTGACGCGAGGTCCCTTGGCGTCCCGAAGATGCTGTTGCTGGGCTTCCAGCATATGTTCGCCATGTTCGGCGCGACGGTGCTGGTTCCGGTGCTGACCGGTCTGCCGGTTTCGACCACGCTGCTGTTCGCAGGTCTCGGCACGCTGTTGTTCCACTTGCTGACCAAGGGCAAGGTGCCCGCGTTCCTGGGCTCTTCCTTCGCCTTCATCGGCGGCTACGCAGCCGTGGCAGCCCTGTTCAAGGACGCCGAAGCCATCAACTGGATTCCCTACGCCGGCGTGGGCGTGGCCTGCGCGGGCATTCTGTACGCGGTACTGTCGGCGCTGTTCAGGTCCTTTGGTGCCAAGCGCGTCATGCGCTTCTTCCCGCCCATCGTCACCGGCCCGGTCATCATCTGTATCGGCCTGTGCCTGGCCTCCTCGGCGATCAACAACTGCGAGGCCAACTGGTGGATCGCCCTGCTGGCCCTTGCCATCGTGGTGGTCGCCAACATATGGGGCAAGGGCATGATCCGGATCATCCCGATCCTGCTGGGCGTGGTCGGCAGCTATGCGGTGGCCGCCATCTTCGGCCAGGTGGATTTCCAGCCCGTAGCCGAGGCCAAGTGGATCGGCTTCCCCATCCAGTGGGGCAATACCGTGTTCAGCCTGTTCAAGGGCTGTGACGGCGGCAAGCTGGTCAGCGCCATCGTGATCATGGTACCCATTTCCCTGGCCACGATGATTGAGCACATCGGCGACGTGTGCGCCATCTCCTCCACCGTGGGCGAGAACTTCGTGGCCGACCCCGGCCTGCACCGCACGCTGCTGGGCGACGGCTCCGCCACCGCGCTGGCCGCGCTGTTCGGCGCGCCGGCCAACACCACCTACGGCGAGAACACCGGCGTGCTGGCCCTGACCAAGGTCTACGACCCCAACGTCATCCGCATCGCCGCGGTGCTGGCCGTGCTGTTTGCCTTCAGCCCCAAGTTTGAGGCGCTGGTGGCCGCAATGCCCACCGCTACCATCGGCGGCGTGAGCCTGATCCTGTACGGCATGATTTCCGCCGTGGGCGTGCGCAACGTGGTCGAGAACCAGGTGGATTTCACCAAGAGCCGCAACATCATCATTGCCGCCCTGATCATGGGGCTGAGCCTGGGCATCAACTTCTCCAACTCAGGCGCGATTACCCTGGGCCCCGTGAGCCTGTCGGGCCTGGCCGTCGGCGCGCTGGTGGGCATCATTCTCAACGCCATCCTCCCCGGCAACGACTACGTGTTCGGCGAGAACCAGCTGGGCGACACCTCCGTCAACTTCCAGCAGGGCATAGAACGCGCGGGCACCAAGAAGCGGTGATGAATTCCGAAATATTACGGTTACGAAAAGCCAAAATGTGACGATGCCGCGCCGTATGGCGGGCAGGCTGACGGGCGGATCAACGTCCCCGCCAACCTGCTCCCCGTACCGCGCGGCATTTTCATGTGTGGGAGGCTGCCAAGGCACGTCCGCCACTTATCTATACAAATCTGACGCAAAGCATGGCGGGAATAACCCAACGGGTTTTTTGGAAACCGAAAAAAGCCAATACAAAGACAAATACAAAGACGAATACAAAGACGAGGACGAGGACGAGGACAAGGACGAGGACGACAACAAAGACGAGAGTGGGAGAGGTCCCCCGGCTGGCCGGGGGACCTCTCTGCACACACGCGCTGATTCTGACGGATATAACGCTGTTAAATTTCCATAAACGACACGAAAAGACACTTTCCGCGGGATATATATTATACAGGGGGATTACAGCGCTTTGCGGGCCGAGGATGCTTTCAATCCATCCTTCGGCCCGCTGTGATCACCGCGCGCCGTCGCCGCAGCGGCCTTTCGATCAATACCCCAGCTCCGCGCTCTTGTCGTAGACCGGCTTCAGGGCGTGGTAGAGCATGTTGTAGACCTGGTAGGTCTTTTCGTAGGCGGGCTGGTTCTTGGGGTCGGGGAAGGTCTTGGTCTCGGCCTGAATGACCTTCACGGCCTCGCCCAGGTTCTCCCAGACGCCAGCGCCGACACCGGCCACCAGCACCGCGCCGTAGGCGCCGCCTTCGTTGGCCGCGGACATGGTGTACACGGGCAGGTCGAAGATGTCGGCCTGCATCTGCCGCCACAGCGGGCTGACGCTGCCGCCGCCGGAGGTGTAGACCTTCTCATTGTGGGCGAAGCCCCCGAAGATGTCCACCAGCTGCTTGAGGGAGTAAGTGACGCCCTCCATCACGCTGCGGGTGATGTCGGCCTTGCGGGTGCCCAGGGTGAGCCCGTAGAACGAGCCGCGGGCGTTGGGGTCCGGGTAGGGGCAGCGCTCGCCGGTCAGGTAGGGGGTGAACACCACGCCGTGGGCGCCGGGCACGGAATGCTCGGCGATCCGGCCCATCACGTCGAAGGCGCTCAGGCCCATGTGCTTGCCCACCGCGCCTTCGGGGCCGCACAGCTCGTCCCTGTACCAGCGGTAAGCGCCGCCGGCGGTCAGCGTGCAGCCGAAGGACAGCCACAGGCCGGGCTCGTTGCCGCAGAACATCTGCAGATCGCCGTTGGGGTTGTCCTCGAAGTGGTCCAGCGCCATGGACACGTTGCCGCTGGTGCCGATGACCACGCCCAGCGTGCCCGGCTTGACCAGTCCCGCGCCGGTGGTCTGGATGACCGCGTCGCCGCCGCCGTAGTAGCAGGCCAGGCCCTCGGGCAGGCCGGTGAGCTTGGCGACCTCCTTCGTCACCCGGCCCGCCAGCTCGGTGGATTCGTGGGCCTCGGGGAAGATAGCCTTGTCCAGGCCGGCGATGGCGATCAGCTCGTCGCTCCAGCGGCGGTTTTTGGTGTCGTAGAAGCCGGTGCCGGAGGCGTCGGACACGTCGATGCCCAGCTCGCCGGTCATCCTGAAGCGGATGTAGTCCTTCGGGCATACGAACAGCTTCATGCGCTGGAAGTTCTCCGGCTCCTCGTCCCGCAGCCACAGGATCTTGCCGCCGGTGTAGCCGGTGAGCATGCGGTTGTTGGTGTACTTCAGCAGGCCCTCAAGCCCGCCGGCCTTCTCGGTGATCCAGTCGCACTGGGCCTGGGTGCGCTGGTCGCACCACAGTATGGCGGGGCGGATGACCTCGTTGTTCTCGTCCAGCGCCACCAGGCCGTGCATCTGGCCGGAGTAGCTCAGGCCCACGATGTCGGCGGGATCGACCTTCGCCTTGTTGAGGATGACGTTCAGGCCGCGCACCACGGCGTCCCACCAGCTCTTGGGCTCCTGCTCGGCCCAGCCGGGCTTCGGGGTGTGCAGCGGGTAGGTCTGGGTGGAGGAGGCGACGACGGCGCCATCGCTGTCCGCGATGATGCACTTGGCCCCGGACGTGCCCACGTCCAGGCCGATCAGGTACTTCTTGCTCATGGGGTTCGACTTCCTTTCTGTGTATTTGAGGGTTTATGATTTCTTTTTCATCTTTTCCATGACCTTCTCGGAGACCTTGCCGATCTTCACGAAGTCCAGGCGGTTCTCCTCGCCCCGGATCAGCCGCCGGATGTTGCCCCGGTGGCCGAACAGGGAAAGCGCCGAGGCCACGCAGGCCGCGCCCAGGAACAGGGGGAAGTTCTCCCGGCCACGCTCGGTGAAGCAGACCAGGATAGGGAAGGCCACGGTGGTGATCAGCGAGGCGATGGACATGTAGCGGGTTAGCGCCACGGCGATGATCTGCACTGCCAGCAGCGCCAGCGCCAGCCAGGGGTTGATGGCGATGATCAGGCCCAGGGACGTGGCGATGCCCTTGCCGCCCCTAAAGCCCATGAAGGCGGGGAAGTCGTGACCCAGTATGGCGCACAGGCCGCCCACCAGCATGCCCGCGTCGCCGCCCAGCTGCCGGCCGATCAGGCAGGCCACGTAGCCCTTCAGGCAGTCGCACACCAGCGTCAGCACGCTGGGCAGCCAGCCCAGGGTGCGCAGCACGTTGGTGGTGCCGCTGTTGCCGCTGCCCACCTTGCGGATGTCCCGCACGCCGTATATCTTCGAGATCAGCACGCCGGAGGGGATGCAGCCGAGGAGATAACCCAGCACGGCGGCCAGGATGATTTTCCATAACATTGTGTTTCACCTCCAGAGAGGAGACTTTTTTAATGAGGAATGAGGAATGAGGAGTGAGGAATGGCGGTGCAAATCCTTCGGATTTGTTGATTTGGTGAGGAACGAAAGCGTGGGCTTCCAATCACAGAAATCCGCAAGGATTTCATCAACAATTCCTCCTTCCTCATTCCTGATTCATCAATCACTCTTCCTTCTTCTTCCTTTCCCTGAGTATGAACTTCAGGGGCGTGCCCTCGAACCCGAAGGCCCTGCGAAACTGCTTTTCCAGGTAGCGCTCGTAGGAGAAGTGCATCAGGGTCTGGTCGTTGACGAACATCACGAAGGTGGGGGGCTGCACCGCCTGCTGGGTGGCGTAGTAGATCTTCAGCCGCCGCCCGGAGGTGGCGGGGGGCTGCAGCGCGGCCTGGGCGTCG
>JAZSAA010000400.1:0-2318 GCA_045601625.1 Clostridia bacterium
GCAGGTCATCATGGCCCCCGAAGGCGAGTTCGACGCCAAGTGGGACGCCTTTGTGGAAGCCATCAATCCCTCCTGCGCGATCTACAGCGAGTTCATGCATGAGGAGATCCTGAAGCTGGTCGCCGCCTACTACGGCAACGACTGATCCTCACTTGCCAAACCGAGGGGAGAGAGCTGTTCCTCTCTCCCCCCGGTTTTTCAAATTGTGGACTGAGGCGGGCTCAAACCACAGCCCAGACTTTGGAAAACCGAATACAACGAATGAATCGGGGGGACAATCCATGACCGATATGGCCCGTGGCAATAAAAAACGCATCCGCCAGCAAAACAAGGGCTTCTTTGCGAGGCTGGCCAGCCAGTGGCAGCTGGCGCTGATGTCCGTTCCAATCTTCCTGTATGTGATACTGTTCAACTATGTTCCCCTCTGGGGCTGGACCAACGCCTTCAAGGACTACGGCAACCGCAAGCTGGTGGCCCGGGGCATCACGCCCTGGAACGGCCTGGACAACTTCAAGTGGCTGTTCAGCCGCCCGGACTTCTACCAGGCCATCCGCAACACGCTGGCCATGAGCGTGATCAACCTGGTATTCGGCACGGTGGCCGCCATCGTGCTGGCGGTGCTGCTGAACGAGGTGCGCCAGCGCACCTTCAAGCGCACGGTGCAGACCGTCACCTACCTGCCCCACTTCCTGTCCATGGTCATCATCGTGGCCATGGCCCAGAACATCTTCGCCTCCAACGGCCCCGTCAACGACCTGCTGAAGCTGCTGGGCATGAAGCCGGTGTTCTGGCTGGGCGAGGGCAAGCACTTCTGGTGGCTGGTGGGCATCATCAACGTCTGGAAGGAGGTCGGCTGGGGCACCATCATCTACATCTCCGCCATGACCGCCATCGACCCGGCCCTGTACGAGGCCGCCGGCATCGATGGCGCGGGACGCTTCCAGAAGATCCTCCACGTCACGCTGCCAGGCATCAAGAGCACCTTCGTAATCCTGCTGATCATGAACATAGGCCACCTGATGGAGGCCGGCTTCGAGATCCAGTACCTGCTGGGCAACGGCCTGACCGCCGAATTCTCCCGCACCATCGACATCTTCGTGCTGGAATACGGCACCCAGCAAATGGACTTCGGCGTCGCCACCGCCGCCGGCATCTTCAAGAGCGTGGTCGCCATCATACTGCTCGTCGGGGCGAACTTCATCTCGAAGAAGCTCGGCGAGGATACGCTGGTCTGAGGAAGGAGGATGTCAAAGATGATGAACGAAGCCTATTCGAACCAGAAGGTTCGCAAGCACTATGACGTGGTGTTCCCTGTGGTCAACACCATCATACTGATCGTGCTGATGTTCGTGACGCTGTACCCCGTCGTCAACACCGTGGCCTACTCCTTCAACGACGGCACCGACGCCCTGAAGGCCGGCATCGGCCTGTGGCCCCGGGTGTTCAGCGTGCAGAGCTACAAGTCCATACTGTCCGACCCCGCCGTGTACCAGGCGGCCTGGATCTCCGCCTCCAAGACGGTGATCATCACGATACTGAACCTGTTCTGGACCAGCATGCTGGCCTACACGCTGACCCGCAAGGAGTACGTGCTGCGCAAGATCATCACCACGATGATGGTGCTGACCATGTACGTCAACGCCGGCCTGATCCCCAACTACCTGCTGATCACCAAGACGCTGCACCTGCAAAAGAGCTACTGGGTGTACATCATCCCCACGATGTTCAGCTGCTTCAACATGGTGGTGCTGCGCACCTACATCGCCGGCCTTCCCGAGGCGCTGGTGGAATCTGCCCGCATCGACGGCGCGGGCGACATCCGCATCTTCTGGCAGATCATCTTCCCGCTGTGCAAGCCCGTTCTGGCCACCGTGGCCCTGTTCGTGGCCGTGGGCAGCTGGAACAGCTGGTTCGACACCCACCTGTACAACGCCAGCAAAGTCAACCTGCATTCCCTTCAGTACCTGCTGAAGATGAAGCTGGCCACCACCCAGGCCAGCTCCAACGCGGCCCAGTCCTCCGCCGAGGCCCTGGCCAGCTCCGCCGCCGCAAAGACCACGCCGGTCACCATCCGCTGCGCCATCACGGTGATCTCCACCGTCCCGATCCTGGTGGTATATCCCTTCCTGCAAAAGTACTTCGTCACCGGCATGGTGCTGGGGAGCGTGAAGGGGTGACAAATTCTGATTTGTCGCGCTGCGACAAATCAGAATTCAGTATTTAGTATTTAGCATTTAGTGGTTAGTGGAGGAGGAAATCCTTGCGGATTTCTTTTGATTCAAAGAATCGAGAAACGTTGAAACCTCTGCCGTTTCCTT
>JAZSAA010000401.1:0-2700 GCA_045601625.1 Clostridia bacterium
CCCATCGCGCCGGCAGCGCCTCCTCCACCCCCTTCGACGGCGAGGGCGTGGCCACCGCGCCGAAGACGGTCATTCGGGGCGGCGTGCTGACCACGCTGCTGCACAACCTCAAGACCGCCCACAAGCAGGGCGTGGCCACCACCGCCAACGCCTCCCGCGCCGGCTACGCCTTCCCGGTGGGCGTGGCCCCCACCAACTTCTACTTCCGGCCCACCGACGAGGGCTTCGACGCCATGCTGGCAAGGCTGGGCGACGGCCTGCTGATCACCGACCTGCAGGGCATGCACGCCGGGGCCAACCCCATCACCGGCGACTTCTCCCTGGCCGCCAAGGGCTTCACCGTGAAGGGCGGCAAAATCGAAGCGCCCGTCAACCAGATCACCGTCGCCGGCAACTTCTACGACCTGCTTATGCACATCGAGGCCGTGGGCGGCGACCTGGAGTTCCACGCCCCCGGCGCCAGCTGCTTCGGCAGCCCCAGCCTGCTGGTGGATAAGTTGAGCGTAGCGGGAAGCTGACGCAAGGGCGTGAGGGATACGCAAAACACAAAACAGGAGGCAGTTTGCCTCCTGTATTTTGCAGGTTTTAGGTTTTAGGAATCAGTCACCGCCGGGGCGGTTTCCTGTGTCCGTCATCCCAGGTACCACTGCTCCGCGTCCTTCCTGAACTTCTCCAGGGAGGGGCGGTGCATGTAGATCATGTGGCCGCAGGGGTAGTAGGTGAAGGACAGGTTCTGGCGGGTTTCGGGTTTCAGGAACACGTGGTCGTACACCCATTCCGCGGGGAAGAAGGGCGTGGCCAGGTCGTAGTAGCCGCAGAGCGCCCACAGCTTCAGGAACGGGTTCCAGGACATGATGTTGTAGACGGTCTCCTTCTGGTCCAGCGTCGCGTTGTCCAGGTTGTAGTTCCAGGCATCGTAGACATCGTTGCTCATGATCTCATAGACCAGGTCGGTGTGGTAATCCAGCTCCTCGCTGACATAGTGGTGGAGCGCCATGCTGAAGGCGTCGGTCATGGCATGGACGTGACGCGGCTTCCCCTCCGGTCAAATTATTGTCCACAAATCCTCCTAACGGTGTCCTTGCCTGCCATATGTAACGGGCTTATAATGAATGCACGATACAAAAGCTGGAATATATGGGAGGAATCGACCATGAAATACCGCTGGATTGCGCGCATTGTGGCGCTGGCGCTGCTGATGGCGTCTGTGACGGGCTTCGCGGTGG
The DNA here is from genome assembly GCA_045601625.1 of Clostridia bacterium. GTDB lineage: Bacteria > Bacillota > Clostridia > Christensenellales > Aristaeellaceae > UBA2862. The sequence goes on from JAZSAA010000401.1 coordinate 1,227, forward strand.
CGGAGGGCTTCGGCCAGGTGCCGTCCACGAGCGTGAAGCTGGGCAGGGGAGAGACCTGCCGGTTCGATACCTCGGCCATACTGGCCGGCGCGGGCCAGGCGCTGAAATACAAGAGCAACAACCCCAAGGTGGCCGTGGTGGACGCCGACGGCACCATCACCGCGCTGCGCAAGGGCAAGGCCACCATCGGCGTGGGCTATGACAGCACCCTGCTGGGCGTGTGCCGCGTCACCGTGGTCAACAGCCCGAAGCGGGTGAAGCTGTCCGAGAGCAGCGCCGTGCTGTCGGTGGGCGACGTGAAGCCCCTGGCCACCCGGCTGTCCGACGGCAGCGCCTCGGCGCTGACCTTCACCAGCAGCAACGAGAAGGTCGCCACCGTGGACGGCGAAGGCAACGTCACCGCCGTCGCCGGCGGCAAGGCCACCATCACCGTCAGGACCTACAACGACAAGACCGCCGAGTGCGCCGTCTACGTGCTGGGCGGCAAGGCCCCCACCACGCTGAGCCTGAACGCGCCCGTGGTGGACATCCAGGTGGGGGAGACCTTCCGCCTCTCGCCCAGCGTGGACGAGGGCAGCGACGCCTTCTATAAGTTTGCCTCCCAGAGCCGGAAGATCGCCACGGTCAGCGACGAGGGCGTGATCACCGGCATGCGCAGGGGCACCACCAGCGTGGCGGTCAAGACCCACAACGGCCTGATCCAGGCGGTGGAGGTCAACGTGAAGGCCCGGCTGAAGGACGCCTACAACTGCCTGACCAACGACCCCGCCACCTTCACCCAGTACGCCGGGAAGCTGGGCCTGGTCCGCCAGGACGACGCCCCCTCGGGCTCGGTGGTCTGCCGGGACGACGAGCTGGCCCTGACCATGACCGCCTCCGGCTGCACCGTGGCCGTCACTGCCGCGGCCAAGCCCCGCTACTGCATCGCCGGCATCGACGTGGCCATGACCCCCGAGAGCGCCGCCGCCAAGCTGATCGCCAACGGCTGGGCGCTGACCGACACCCGCTCCAGCGACGGCGTGGAGCGCCGCGCCTTCACCAAGGCCGACGATCCCGCCCGCGCCATCGCCATCGCCACCGCCGACGGCCAGTCCATCCAGGCCGTCATGGCCCAGTGGAACTGGTGACGAAGGAAGACAAATTCTGATTTATCGAGCAAGGCTCGATAAATCAGAATTTGAGTATTTAGTATTTAGTGGTTAGTATTTAGTGGCGGTACAAATCCTGACGGATTTGCTTGATAAAAGGGAAACAGCAGAGGTTTCAACGTTTCTTGATTTTTTTGAATCAAAAGAAATCCGCAAGGATTTCCTCCTCCACTAACCACTAAATGCTAAATACTAAATACTGAATTCTGATTTGTCGCCCCGCGACAAATCAGAATTCATCACAATACCAGCAAAGGTGGTAATCAACATGATACACGTGGACAACGCCCTTCGGGCACTGACCGATATCGATCCGTGGCTGAACC
>JAZSAA010000402.1:0-3691 GCA_045601625.1 Clostridia bacterium
GGTGTGCGCGTTTTGCGTGGATAAGATCCAGCACATCGATTACAAGGATGTGGCCAGGCTCCGCCGTTTCACCAGCGAGCGCGGCAAGATTCTGCCCCGCCGCATGACCGGCACCTGCGCAAAGCACCAGCGTCAGCTCTCCACGGCCATCAAGCGCGCTCGCACGATCGCCCTGATGCCCTATGTGTCTGACTGATTGAAATACAGATGAGAGAGGCTCCGCCAAACCGCGGGGCCTCTCTTTTTGTCTGCGTCCCGAAGCCCCTGGATTGAGCCCCGCTTTTGCCGCCCTGAGAGGCAATCCCGTCCATCGCGCCGCCCTGCAGGCCGGGAAAGGGGTCGACTGTCGGTCGATACAACCCCTGCCGGGACGGCTACTTTTTACTTTACAAACCGCGGCCGTCATGCCATAATAATTCCGAAGAATAAGGAACCACGTCCGCGATGCAGGGGTGATCGCGGATTTGCCCGACAGGAGGATAGATCATGGACACCAAACCAAAGGGCGCGGAGATGTCAAAGCGCAGCCGCCGGCTTCACCTGGTGACGCTGTGCGCCGTCGGCCTGGCCATAAACTTTTTTCTGGCCAAGCTGCCGCTGGCGCTGCACCTGCCCCTTTTTCTGGACAATGTGGGCAGCGCCCTGGCCGCGGCGCTGGGCGGCTACATTCCCGGCATCGTGGTGGGCTTCCTCACCAACCTGATCAACAGCATCGGGAACCACGAGACCGCCTATTACGGCTCTCTGACGGTGCTGATCGCCATTTGCTCCGCCTGGTTCGCGCAGCGGGGTTATTACGGCAAGCCCGGCAGGCTGCCCGTCGTGGTGGTGGTGTTCGCGCTGATCGGCGGTGGCCTGGGGTCAGTGCTGACCTGGACGCTGTACGGCTTTGAATTCGGCACCAGCCTCTCCGCGCCCCTTGCCCGGCGGATACTGGACAGCGGGGCCATGAGCCCCTTCTGGGCCCAGTTCACGACGGACATGCTGGTGGATCTGGCGGACAAGGCCATCACCGTCGCCATCGTGGCGATCGTGCTGTACGTGATGCCCCAGTCCACGAAGCGCAGGCTGTATTTCGCCGGCTGGCAGCAGGCCCCGCTGCCCCGGAAAAAGCTGCTGGCGGCGGACTACAAGCGCGCCCGGCGGATGTCGCTGCGCTCGAAGATCATATTGCTGGTGGCCGTGGCCATGGTGATCATCGCCGGGGTCGTGACGTTGATCAGCTTCATACACTTCCGGGATGCCGCCATCGACGAGCAGACCAAGCTCGCCTACGGCGTGGCCAACGTGGCCTCCGACGCCATCGACGCCGATCGTGTGGACGATTACATCGCCAGGGGCTTTGAAGCCGAGGGCTATGCGCGGATCGACAAGCGCTTCAACGACCTGGTGAACAGCGCTGAGGAGATCGAATACGTCTACGCCTACCGGATTTTGGAGGACGGCTGCCACGTGGTGTTCGACGCCGATACGCCGGATACCCCTGGCTCCGAGCCCGGGGACGTCATCGATTTTGACGAGGCCTTCATGGACATACTGCCCACGCTGCTGGCCGGCGGGGAGATCCAGCCCATCATGTCCAATGAAAAATACGGCTGGCTGCTGACGATCTACAAGCCGGTGCCGGACAGCCGGGGCGTCTGCCAGTGCTATGTGGGCGTGGACATCAACATGAGTCACATCGCCACCAGCGGCTACCAGTTCGTGGCCCGCGTGTTCTCGCTGTTCTTCGGCTTCTTTATTCTGATTCTGGCCGGCGCGATCTGGCTGGCGGAGTACAACATCATACTGCCCATCAACACCATGGACATCGCCACCGAAAACGCCGTCTACAGCAGCGAAGAGGCCCGCGCCCAGACGGTGGAGCGCATCCACGAGCTGGACATCCACACCGGCGACGAGATCGAAAACCTGTACCATTCGGTGGTCAGGACCACCGAGGTCATGGTGGACACCATCGAGAACGTGGAGCGCCAGAACGAGGTGATCAGCCGCCTGCAGAACGGCCTGATCCTGGTGCTGGCCGACATGGTGGAGAGCCGGGACAAGTGCACCGGCGACCACGTGCGCAAGACGGCGGCCTACGCCGACATCATACTGCGCGAGCTGAAGCGGGAAGGGGTCTATACCGGCCAACTGACCGAGGCCTTCATGCAGGACGTGGTCAACTCCGCGCCGCTGCACGACGTGGGCAAGATTCAGGTCTCCGACGCCATCCTCAACAAGCCCGGCCGGCTGACCGACGAGGAGTTCGAGATCATGAAAACCCACACCACCGCGGGGGCCGAGATCATCTCCCGGGCCATCGACATGGTGTCCGAGGAGGATTCCGGCTACCTGAAGGAGGCCATGAACCTGGCCCACTACCACCACGAGAAGTGGAATGGCCAGGGCTATCCCTGCGGGCTGGCGGGGGAGGATATCCCCCTTTCGGCGCGCATCATGGCGGTGGGCGACGTGTTCGACGCGCTGGTCTCCAGGCGCAGCTACAAGGAGGGCTTCCCCTTTGAGAAGGCCATGGGCATCATCCGGGAGGGCTCCGGCAGCCACTTCGACCCCAAGGTGGTGGAGGCTTTCGTCCGCGCCCAGGACGAGGTGAAGCGCGTGATGAACACCTACATGGGGGGATGATCCGGCGTGGATACATTACAGTGCACCTCTAAAAACTCTCATCTCCGCCAGACGGCTGAATTTCAGCAATCTTCGTCTAGCAAATACCTTGACTGCCCGCCAGGCAGCCTGCGTCTTTTGCAAGCCAAATCTACCTAAAATTCATCTCGTCAGGCGACGCGTTAGTATTTTAGAGGTACCCTACAGCGGCAAAGGCGCGCTCGCCTTTGCCGCTGTGATATTTATGGGTCCTTTGGCCCGTCCAGGGAGAGGACCGCGCCGCCGAAGTCGGCGAGGTCTTCGGGGTCGTGGGTGACCAGCAGGATCGTCCGTCCGGCCAGGCGGGGCCGGGTGAAACCCACCGCCCGCCTGCGGGTGTCGGCGTCCAGGCCCTTGAAGGGCTCGTCCAGCAGCACCAGGGGCGAGGGGAACAGCAGCGCCCGGGCCAGGGCGACCCGCCTGCGCATGCCGCCGCTGAATTCGCTGACCGGCTGGGTCGAGGCCCCGTCCAGGCCCAGCGCCGCCAGGGCGTTGGCGATGTCCGCCTCCCGCCGGGAGTCCCTCTTCAGCACGCAGCGCAGGCAGTCCGCAGCGCTCAGTTGGGGCGGCAGGCGGTCCTCCTGGAACACCATCGAGATGCCGCCCTCCGGCACCCCGGCGACGCTGCCCCCGTCTGGCACCTCCAGCCCGGCAATCAGCCGCAACAGCGTGGTCTTGCCGCAGCCCGACCGCCCCGTAACACAAGTGAGGACGCCGTGGGGAAAGACGTGCGACAGCCCGCCCAGCACGACGCGGCCGTCGTAGGATTTGCGGAGGTTTTGCAGTATCAGATCCATGGGAGAGTCCTTTCTTGGAGCGTAAATTCTGATTTGTCGGGGAGACGGAACCCCTCCGCCGCTACGCGCCACCTCCCCTTTCAGGGGAGGCTTTAGGCTAACTTACCGGGGGTATCGGGGGCGGAGCGCCCCGATCTTCAATCGTACGCGGCGGCGTGTACGCCGCGGGCGGGGCCTTTTTTGCGGCAGGGAGCCTGTCGACCAGAGCAAAAAAGGCTTCCTTGCAGATTTGCCGCCCGGAAATC
>JAZSAA010000403.1:0-5075 GCA_045601625.1 Clostridia bacterium
CCCCCATCCCCCACCCGGTTCCCGATTTGGGAATCCTCGTGGGAACACCGTGGTTCCCGTCGTGGTTCCCGTCGTGGTTCCCGTTTCCGTTCCAGTCCCTGTTTCCACACCAGTTCCAGGCTGTGGTTCCCTCCTTCTGAAACCACTTCTCAAGGGCTGGAAGCCCTGATATTACTGCATTTTGAGACTGTATGAGGTTGCTCCGTGGACATCGAAGGAGGTTCCAATATGGGTTCCCACGATGGGGCTGATACTGCTCCCGAAAAGGGTTCCCGCGATGCTTCCCAAATTGCTCCCGCATGCTTTCCACACGGTTCCCGGCTCTGTTTTTGGGAATAAAATAGGCTCCGGAAGCTGTGTCTGAACACGGTTTCCGGAGCTGGTTTCTTGTTCAGTTTTCATACGAGCAAAGGGAATACTTTTTTGCCCCTAAAAGGGAAATCGAGGTTGCCCCTTGACATGTATCTTATTCCCACTCAACCGCCAGACCATATCACCATGTGACAATACGCACTTTCAATTCGCTTTTCGTGTATTTATTCCACGGATTTCAGGTATTCCAGACAGTCTTCAACTTTTTTGTAGCCAATTTGTAGCCACTGGCTGAATCGATCGATTTGCCTCAAAGCCAGTGGCTATTGCTGACTTGAAATTCTCCGTTCTCAGATCTGCCTTGTCATTTCGCAACACATTGCTATCAGGGCAGCCCTATGAAAAATCTATAAACTCCAAGCCGCAATTCCAATTGCCCCGCTTATGATAATGAAAAGGATTGGTGAGAGCTTTTTGCACATTGCTTTTCGCACAGTATACATCAATCCCAAAAGCAGAACGATAACTGCAGCTGTGCGCAAGTCAACCTGCCAGCCGTTATCAACGAGAAAACAGCTATTCAGCATCATATATGCGCCCGCCGCCAGGATGAATCCCGCGATGCAAGGCTTTACAAAGCTGAGCATGGACTGGAAGAGCGGGTGCTTCACCAGCTCTCTGAAGGCGGCCATGACCAGCAGGATGATGATGAACGACGGCATCACCACCGCGAACGTGGCAACCACCGCGCCTGGAACGCCAGCCTGTTCCATGCCCACATAGGTCGCCAGGTTGACCATGATTGGGCCGGGCGTGCTTTCGCTGATGGCGATCATACCGGCGAGCGCGTCCTCTGTCAGCCAGCCGTAGGACAGTACGATCTCACGAATCAGCGGTATGGCGCTGTATGCGCCGCCGAAGGCAAAACAGCCCACGCGCAGAAATCCCAGGAACAGTTCCCACAGTATCATGCGTTTGCGCCTCCCTTCTTATGTACGGCATACATGATCGCGCCGAAGACGGCGGCAATCAGCATCAGTACAATGGAAGAAATCCGCAGCGACAGCAGGTTGATCACCAGCATTGCAGCACAGGCAACTCCCGCGATGACGCGGGCACGAGGCTTTTTCATCTTCTTCAACATCCCCAGACCGGCGTCGAAAATCAGCACACCGACCGCCAGTTTAATGCCTTTAAAGGCGCTGGCCACAATGGGGATCTCCAGAAGATTATCCAGAAACAGCGCCACCGCCATGATAATGAGCATCGAGGGCAGCACGATGCCCAGCGTCGCTGTTATCGCGCCGGGCATCTTCGCCTGTTTATATCCGACATAGGTTGCGCAGTTGATGGCGATGGGGCCGGGCGTGGACTCCGCCATCACCGTCACGTCCATCATTTCATCGTGCGTGATCCACCGTTTCTGTTCCACACAAGTGTGTTCGATGATCGGAATCATGGCGTAACCACCGCCGAAGGTGAACAGCCCCACCTTCAAAAATGTCAGGAACAGATCGCCATACAGCCGGGCAGTCCTGCTTCTCATGATTATGTCCCCTGTTCTTATCACTGAGTGGACAGTTTTCCACCGTCCATGACGTATACTTCATCGGCGAATTGCGCCGCTTCATTTTCGTGGGTCACCAGCAGCACGCCCGCACCTTCGTCCGCCGCCTTGCGCAGAAGGCTGAGCACGGCGAGGGTGTTTTCGTTGTCGAGACCGGCAGTGGGTTCGTCGGCCAGCAGGGTGCCCGGTCGCATCAGCATGGCGCGGGCGATGGCCATGCGCCGCAGCTCGCCGCCAGACAGCTCGTTGGGCTTCGCGGTCATCAGCGCTTCGAGACCTACGTCCACAAGCAGCGCCTTCGCCGTGTCCACGGGCGGGTTTTGCTTGTTGTACAGGATGGCGGGAAGCAGCACGTTCTCCAGCACCGTCAGACTCAAAAGCGCCGTGTGCCCCTGCGGGATCAGACCGATCTTTTCATTGCGCAGCCGGGCCAGCGATTTTTCATCCAGCGCATAGAGATCGGTATCGTCCAGGAACACCTTGCCGGAGGTGGGCGTCAGCATACCTGCCAGCATATTCAGAAGCGTGCTCTTGCCGCTTCCGGAACGGCCAGTGATCTCCACCATTTTACCCGATTCCAGCGCAAAGTCAAGGGTCTGCACCGCCGTGAAGTAATTGCTGCTCTTGCTGGCGCGGGGAAAGTCCTTTTTAACACTCTGTGCGGTCAGCTTCATGTCATTCGCCCTCCTTCAAAACCAAACTGGCATCCATTGTATTGACCTTATGAACGGCAATCCACGCGGAAACCACAGCCGCCAGTATCACCGAAATAAGCGCTGCCGCGCCCAACAGTGCGGTCATCGCTACAGTCGGCAGCACGAAACCCGCGCCAAGGCTCTCTCCGATCAGCCCGTTGAATGAAAACAGGATGATTCCCGTCAGCAATACGCCGATCGCGCCGCCCAGCAGATTGACCGTCAGGGCTTCCCTGACTACGATGCCGGACAGTATGCCCCGGCTCGCGCCCATCGCCCGAAGCGAGGCGAACTCCCGTTTGCGGGCATTCATCATCAGCGTAAACAGCAATACCGTCATCAGCATGCCCAGCAACCAGAAGGCGACGATCAATGCCGCTATGGTGCCGGAGATATGGTTCAGACTGTCCGCGATGCCTGAGACCATGTTGGTGGCGGTGGCGACGCTCACACCGTCCACCTTGTCGCGGATAGCATCCGCTACCGCTTCACTGTCGTACCTCGGCGCGACACGGATCATCACAGAGGAAACAATCGCATCGGCGTCCAGTTTTTCGTATTTGAACATGCCCTTCTCCCGGCATGCCTGTATCAGTGCCTTGCAGGTGTCGAAGTTCATGTAGACCGCGCTGTCCAGCGTGGAGCCGGTAGGCGCGAATTGACCGACGACATTGCATTCGGTATCATAGAAGCGAATCAAATTGTCTGACGTGGCAGAGGCCCAGCTCACGTTGCTGCCGATGATCACGTCCAACAGCCCCAGATTCCCGGATACGCGGGTATCCTCGATCCAGGGCTGTATGGTGAAGTCAGTGGCCGGATCGAAGGCGATCATTTGCAGCCGCGCCGAGCAGCAGCCCGCCTTCGCTGAGGCCAGGAACAGCTGCGGGGAAGCCGCTTCCACGCCTTCAATGGATCTTATTTCATCCACAACCGAGGCGTCCATGTAGAAGTATCCCGGTTCGGTCTTCAGCAGCACGGTCTGCGCGTCAAACTCATTTTTGGCACTTTCCGGCGTCACCATGATGTCCGCGCCGAGCCTGGATTTCACAGTGTCCAGCCCGTTGCGAACGCCGCTGATCATCATGGTCCCGCCGAATACGGCCACAGCCATCAGCGCCGCGAACAGCAGCAGCGCCGCCGTCCTTCCGGCGTACCCCTTCAAATTGCGCCAGGGCAGGTTTTTGAGCGTCAGCATTACCATTACCTCCTATACCGTCAACAACATTTGGCTATTCATGGACTGTGTTGCCTTTTTCACAGCGTAAATCGTGCTTGCACACCCGATCAATATGGACAGGGCAATAACACAAATCATGAATGTCGTGTTCACGCCAAGCCACAGCGCCGCGATGAGCACGCCAATAAAGCCGCCAGACGCATAGATCGCAACTGCCTCCAGCAGCATGACGCGATTGACAATGCCCCTTGAAGCACCTATGGCGTGCCAGACGAACAACTCCTTTCGTCGCTCCCGCATCATCATGGACTGGGCGATGGCCAGCGCAAGCAGCAACACAATCCACGCGGCGCCCGTAATGACAGCGACCAGCCGGATCTGCCCGCGAATCCCCGCGGCGGTGTCCGTTAGCGTCGCCTCGCTGCGCACGGCCTTTGTCTTGCGCACATAGGTATTCAACCAGTGGGTCACGCTGTCGATGTCGGCGGTGCTTTTAATGCGAATCAATGTGGCGGAATAGTCTGTCTGGGGATCAATACCCGCGTACTTCTCCGCACCGGAGGCTTCGATCATGTCGCTCAATGTAGACAGATTCACGAATACGGCCTGGTCCAACCCGGAGCCCGTTTCATCCAGCCGGGCGGCTGTCGGCCACGCCTGTCCAAACAGCTTAACACAGCCATCTGCGTTTGCATTGACCTTGCAGCCCGCCCAGACCGCGCCGTCCGGGAGGCTGGCTTCCCGATTGCCGATGATCCAGGGCCTGATCACAAAATCCGTCTCTGGGTCGAAGCCGACGATCCAAATGGGCGCTTCCCCGGTATCGTCCCTGATGTAGAGCTGATGTGAAACCGCCTCGATGCCATCGCAGTCTGCCATCCTCTCAAGCGTAGATCGCGGTTTCCACACCTCCACCGGCGTACCCTGCATCAGCAGCGAATCGGCAGAGATCTTACTCATGGCCGCGCCTGGGTAAACCAGTATGTCTGCGCCCAGCCGCGCGTCTGCCAGCGAAAGCGCCTGCCGCATATTGCGCATGAGCGTCAGCCCGCCATAGGCGCAGACGGCCTGCGCCAGCACGAGCAGTAGCAGTATGACGGTGCGCACAGGGTGAGCGCGCATATTCCTGAACGGGATCACGTTCATTGACAATGCCTTCATTGTGCCGCCGCTCCTTCGTCTGCTGTGTCGAGATCGACCCACAGGGCGGGACGGACGCCGAACAGGTAGTCGATGTCCGTACTGCCGCCGTTGGGATAGGGCTTGCCCTGCTGATCGACAAACTGCGCGATGTATTCATACATGCCGGGCGAGCGCAGCC
>JAZSAA010000404.1:0-3517 GCA_045601625.1 Clostridia bacterium
CGCCGCCATCGACAGGGACGGCTGGCTGCACACCGGCGACCTGGCCTGCCGCACCCCCGAGGGCAACTACCGCATCACCGGCAGGCTCAAGGACATGATCATCCGCGGCGGCGAGAACATCTACCCCAAGGAGATCGAGGAATTCATCTACACCCATCCGAAGGTCTCGGACGTGCAGGTCATCGGCGTGCCCGACAAGGCCATGGGCGAGGAGATCATGGCCTGCATCATCCTCAAGGAGGGCGAGAGCATGACCGTGGAGGAGATGAAGAAGTACGTCCTCGACCACATGGCCAAGCACAAGGTGCCCAAGTACATCGACTTCGTGGATTCCTTCCCGATGAACGACGCCGGAAAGATCCAGAAGTACAAGATGCGCGAGCAGGCCGTGGAAAAGCTGGGATTGCAGAAGGACGCGGCGATCGAGACGGCGTGAGATGTTGATTTGGCAAGTTTACGGAACCCCCCTCCGCCGCTACGCGGCACCTCCCCTTTCAGGGGAGGCTTTTGGAAGCACCATGCTTGTGCGTTTAGCCTCCCCTGAAAGGGGAGGTGGCCCCGCCGTAGGCGGGGTCGGAGGGGTTCCGTATGAATCGCAACACCCCGCCAAATCAGCATTCACGGAGATGAAACCATGGTCAGGGAAATCGAGCGCGCGGAATTGAATGATCTGTTGGCCCTGTATACCCATCTCCACGAAAAAAACATACCAGAATGGTCAGATCACCTGAAGCACACGTGGGAGATGATCCTGCAGGACCAAAATCACCATATCATCGTCAACATCGTCGATGGGAAGCTGGTCTCCTCCTGCGTCTGCGTGATCATCCCCAACCTGACGAGGGGCATTCGGCCCTATGCCCTCATTGAAAACGTGGTGACACACCCCGATTATCGCGAAATGGGTCACGCAACGGCCTGTCTTGACTGCGCAAAAGCAATTGCCACAAAAGAACATTGCTATAAAATCATGTTGCTTACGGGGTCGCGCGACGCTGCGACGCTGAGATTCTATGAACGCGCGGGGTATGACAGCAGGGAAAAGACCGCGTTTATCCAGCGGCTTGATGATGATGGCCGGGCAGGCTGAACATCAGCCCTTTTCTTTGAGGAACACCGCTATGGACATCGAATTCAGGAAAATCACGGATTTTCCGCGCGGCGCCCTGTACGACATCCTGAAGGATGCCTATGCCTTCGATCCACGATGCGCGCAGTGCTGGAATGAAGACTGGCGGCAGTCGGACGCCTTCTTCTTCGACCATCCCGACATCGCCGACAGGTACGGCTTCGTCACCTGCCTGCACGGCGAGCCGATCGGCTTCATCACCTGGGACCCGAGGAACCGCCCCGAATACGTGGAAATCGGCCACAACGGCATCCGCACGGCCTTCAAGGGCAGGGGCTTCGGCAAGGCCCAGCTAAAGGAAGCCCTGCGGCGCATCCGGGAATACGAAGGGTTGAAGGAGATCCGGGTCTTGACGAACAGCAACCTCGTCGCGCCCAGAAACTACGAGAGCGCCGGGTTTGTGCTGTATGATCGAAAAGAAAACAAAGAAACGCTTTTCTCCGGGGATTACTTATATTACAGAATTCCGCTACAGGAAAGCGTGAAACAAGGAGGTCCCTCCCATGACCGATAAGAAGCAACCCGTCTACGTGACCCTCGACGGCAACGAGGCGGCGGCCTATGTGGCCTACGCCTTTACAGAGGTTGCCGCCATCTATCCCATCACCCCCTCCAGCCCCATGGCGGGCAAGACCGACCTGTGGTCGGCGAAGGGGAAGAAGAACCTGTTCGGCCAGCCGGTGCGGCTGGTGGAGATGCAGAGCGAGGCCGGCGCAATCGCGGCGGTCCACGGCGCGCTGCAGACCGGCGCGCTGGCGACCTCCTTCACCTCGTCCCAGGGCCTCATGCTGATGATCCCGGTGCTGCACCGCATCGCCGGCGAGCGCCTGCCCGGCGTGCTGCACGTGGCGGCGCGCACCGTCGGCGCCCACGCCCTGTCCATCTTCGGCGACCACTCCGACGTGATGAACTGCCGCCAGACCGGCTTCGCCATGCTGTGCACCGCCAGCGTGCAGGAGGTCATGGACCTGGCCGGCGTGGCCCACCTGGCCGCCATCAAGGGGCGCGTGCCGTTTTTGCACTTCTTCGACGGCTTCCGCACGTCCCACGAGATCGACAAGGTGGAGCAGATTTCCCATGAGGACCTGCGCGCCCTGCTGGACATGGACGCCGTGGACGCCTTCCGGGACCACGCCCTGAACCCGGAGCACCCGATGATCCGCGCCACCGTGCAGAACCCGGACATCTTCTTCCAGGTCCGGGAGGCCGCCAACGCCGACTACGACGCCCTGCCCGGCATCGTCGAGGGCTACATGGCGAAGATCGGCCAGATCACCGGCAGGACCTACCACTGCTTCGACTACTACGGTGCGCCCGATGCCGAGCGCGTGGTGGTGGCCATGGGCTCCGTGTCCGGCTGCGTGCAGGAGGTCGTGGACGCCCTGAACGCGAAGGGCGAAAAGGTGGGCTTCGTGCAGGTGCGCCTGTTCCGGCCCTTCGACGTGAACCGCTTCGTGGCCGCCCTGCCGGGCACCGTGAAGGCCGTGGCGGTGCTGGACCGCACCAAGGAGTCCGGCAGCGCCGGTGAGCCGCTGTACCAGGACGTGTGCACCGCGCTGCGCGGCAGGAACGACCTCGTTGTCGTCGGCGGGCGCTACGGCCTGTCCAGCAAGGACACCACCCCCGCCCAGGTCGCGGCGGCGTTTGAGAATTTGAAGGCCGAATGTCCCGTCAACCGCTTCACCATCGGCATCGTGGACGACTTGACCCACCTGTCCCTGCCGGACGCGCCCCTGAGCCTCCCGGACGAGGGCGTGGTGAGCTGCAAGTTCTGGGGCCTCGGCGGCGACGGCACCGTGGGTGCGAACAAGAACACCGTGGAGATCATCAACAGCCACACCCCGATGTTCGCCCAGGCCTACTTCGAGTACGACGCCAAGAAGAGCTTCGGCGTCACCAAGAGCCACCTGCGGTTCAGCGACCACCCCATCCGCGCCTCCTACTACGTCAAGCACGCGGACTTCGTGGCCTGCCACAACCCCACCTACATCGAAAACTACGACATCGCCGAGGAGGTCAAGCCCGGCGGCACGCTGCTGCTGAACTGTCCCTGGGACGCGGCGGCGCTGGAGAAGCACCTGCCCGCCCACGCCAAGCGGGCCATCGCCGAAAAGGGCATTCGGTTCTACACCATCGACGCGGTGAAGATCGCCGAGCGCCTGGGTCTGGGCAGCCACACCAACACGGTGCTGCAATCGGCCTTCTTCCGGCTGATGCCCGTCATCCCCGTCGAGGAAGCCATCGGCTATATGAAGGCCGCGGCGCAGAAGACCTATTTCGCCAAGGGCGAGGATGTGGTAAGCAAAAACCTGCCCGCCATGGCCGCCGGCGGCGGGGGCCTGGTGAAGGTGGACGTGCCCGAAAGCTGGAAGGACGCCCAGGACGCCC
>JAZSAA010000405.1:0-2207 GCA_045601625.1 Clostridia bacterium
ATTTGTCGCCCCGCGACAAATCAGAATTCCCCGAAAGGAGTCTATCCATGAACACATCCTACGACATCGCCGCGCCGCGCGCCCGGGACTGGGCGCGGGCGCTGAACGTGGCGCTGGGGGCGCTGCTGGCGGGTGTGCTGGCCTTCTCCTGGGCGCAGACGGCGCGGCTTTCCGAGGCGGACGCCCGGCTGAACGCCGTGGTGCAGAAGGCCTTCTACGAAACCTGTGAGCTGACCGAGGGCGTTTCGGTGAACTTCCGCAAGGCGCTGGTGGCCGGTGAGCCGGGCCAGCTGCAATCGCTGCTGGGGGAGATCGCGCTGCAAACCCAGGGGGCGCTGTCGAACCTGGCGCTGCTGCCCCTGGGGCAGGAGACGGTCTCCGGCACGCTGAAGTTCATCAACCAGGCCGGGGATTTCGCCAGGTCCCTGTCCACGCGGCTGGGCAACGGCGGCGGGGTCACCGCGGCCGATTACGAGGCCATGGAGCGCCTGTCGGAGACGGCGGCGGCGTTCTCGGTGCGGATGGGCCGGCTGCTGGACCGCTACGAGAAGGGCGAGGCGGTGTTCGACGCCGCCTCCGCCGCCGGGGACGAGGACCTGTACCCCATCACCGGCCCGGCGACGGACTACCCCACCCTGCTGTACGACGGCCCCTTCTCCGACGGACGGACGGACGGGGCGTTCCGGGCGCTGGAGGGCCTGGCCGAGGTGGACGAGGCCCGGGCGCGGCAGGCGCTGACGGCCTTCGTGGGCGGCCAGGCGGCGGAGGTGACCTTCACCGGGGAGAGCGAGATCCCGGTGGCCTGCTATGAATACGCGCTGCGGCTGGGCGACTACCGGCTCAGCGCGGGGGTGACGAAGGCCGGCGGCGAGGTGCTGTACATGCTGTGCGACAGCGCCGCCGGGGAGGCCGTGCTCACCGACGGCCAGGCCGCCGACGCGGCGCGGGCGTTCCTGCTGTCCCGGGGCTTTGGCGAGATGGCGCTGAGCTACGCCAGCCGCTCCGACGGCATCCTGACGGCCAACTTCGCCGCCGTGCAGGACGGGGTGGTGCTCTACCCGGACCTGGTGAAGGTGCAGGTGTCGCTGGCCGACGGCACCGTGGTGGGCCTGGAGGCGGCGAACTACCTGATGAACCACGTCCGGCGGACGCTGGCCCTGCCCAAGCTGTCCGAGGCCGACGCCCTGGGGCGCATCGGCGGCGCGCTGGTCCCCGTCGACGCCCGGCTGTGCGTGATCCCCGACAACGACGCCGAGGCCCTGTGCTACGAGGTCCGCGCCACCGCCGGCGCCGACACCTTCCTGGCCTACATCGACGCCGAAACCGGCGTCGAGCGCCGCCTGATGCAGGTGGTCGAGGACGAGGACGGGGCGAAGGTGATGTGAGGGACTTCTGATCTGTCGGGCAGGGCTCGACAGATCAGAAGTCAGTGGTTAGTATTTAGTATTTAGTGGTTAGTGGAGGAGGAAATCCTTACGGATTTCTTTTGATTCAAGGGGCGAGAATCGTTGAAGCCTCTGTTGTTTCCCTTCAGTCAAACAAATCCGTCAGGATTTGCATTACCACTGAATACTAACCACTAAGTACTCTAATTCTGGTTTGTCGCTCCGCGCCAAATCAGAACCCGCCAACCCAATGGAGTGAACGACAATGACGACGCAATACATCTCACCGCCCCCGTCCTACCCGCATAGTATGCCCCACAGGATGGTTGCGGAGCGTGATGGTATGATCAACCGTGGGGATTTGTTCAGCGCGTGCCTGGACCCGGTGGTGGGTTCCGAGCAGGGGGGCATCCGCCCGGTGCTGGTGATCCAGAACGACGTGGGGAACCGCTACAGCCCCACGGTGATCGTGCTGGCCGTCACCGGCCAGCTGGGCAAGGCGCGGCTGCCCACCCACGTGCCCATCGCCTGCGAGGGCACCGGCCTGGTAAAGGACAGCGTGGTGCTGGCCGAGCAGATCCGCACCCTCGACAAGCGCCGCCTCCGCGAGCGCATCGGCGCCCTCAGGCCCGAAGTCATGGCCCGGGTCGCCGAAGCGGTGAAGGTGTCGCTGGGGATCAAATTCTGATTTGTCGCTGTGCGACAAATCAGAATTCAGTATTTAGTATTTAGTATTTAGTGGTTAGTGGAGGAGGAAATCCTTGCGGATTTCTTTTGATTCAAGGGATCAAGAAACGTTGAAGCCTCTACCGTTTCCTTATA
>JAZSAA010000406.1:0-12054 GCA_045601625.1 Clostridia bacterium
TTCGACAACCTTCACCTGAACGCGAACGGTATCGCCGACCGCGAACTGGGGGATGTCCTTCTTGAGCTGGGCGCTCTCGATGGAACGGATGATCTCATTCATGGGATGTTCCTCCTTTCCTCACCAGGACGTTCATGACCAACCTGTGGCAGCGGACCGTCCGAATTCAACCTGAACATTATAGCACGCAATGCGGCCGCGGGCAACGAAGAGTGTGTTAAACTTCTCCGGAAATGGCATGATTCCGGCGATTTCATTCCGATCCGGCCAGCCGCCGCCGGAGCATATCGCCGGGCGCCAGCCCCGCGGGGGCGTCCATGTCGAAGAGGGTCATGGGCTCGAGGACCTGTTCCACCCGTGTTCCGTCCGGCCTGGCGAGGTTGGCGGCGACCAGGGTCTGCCCCAGGCTGTGGGGGGAGAGGATCTCCAGCACATCGCCCTCGCGCACGCGGTTGCGCAGTTCCACCCGGGCACGGCCCGCTTCGGGAAGCGCCCTGATCACGCCCACGAACACGCAGTCCTGCAGGTATGCGCCGCCGTCCGGCGCGTGGCGCTTCATCTCGCCGAAGTAGAACCCGCTGGCGTAGGCCCGGTGGCTTACGGCGTCCAGCTCCCGCTGCAGCAGGGCCAGGGTCTCCGGGCTCGCCGGTCCCGCCGCCAGAGCGTCCATGCGGCGGCGGTAGGCGTTGGTCACCGTGGCCACATAGTAGGGCGACTTCATCCGCCCCTCGATCTTGAAGGACGTGACCCCGGCTTCGGCGATTTTGTCCAGGAAGTCCAGGCAGTTCAGGTCGTGGGAGCTGAGGATGGTGGTGCCCCGTTCGTCCTCCTCCACGGGGAAGAACTCCCCGGGGCGCTTCTCCTCCACCAGGTGGTAGCGCCAGCGGCAGGACTGGGTGCAGGCGCCCCGGTTGGCGCTGCGCCCGGTGAGGAAGGCGCTGATCATGCACCGGCCCGACCAGGCCATGCACATCGCCCCGTGCACGAAGGCCTCCAGTTCCAGGGCGGCGGGGGTGCGGGCGCGCAGCTCGCCGATCTGCGCAAGCGTCATCTCCCGGCCCAGCACCACCCGGCTGGCCCCCAGCTCGTACCAGGCGGTAGCGGCGGCCCAGTTCACGCAGTTGGCCTGGGTGCTGACGTGGATGGGCAGCCGGGGCTCGGCCCTGCGCATCACGGCCACCGCCCCCAGGTCGGCCACGATGGCGGCGTCCGCGCCCAGCGCAAACAGGCCCTGGGCGTAGTCGCCCAGGGCGTCCAGCTCCCCGTTGGTGGGGAAGGCGTTGACGGTCACGTACAGCCTGCGCCCGGCGGCGTGGACCGCCTTCGCGGCCAGGGCCAGCGTGTCCATGGAAAAGCCGGCGCTCCCGGCGCGCAGCTGCAATTTGGGTCCGCCCACGTACACCGCGTCTGCGCCGAAGCGCAGCGCGGCGCGCAGGCATTCCATGTCCCCGGCGGGACAGAGCAGTTCAAGGTTCGACATGGTTGCTTTGATGCGATCAGAACAGGCCGTTGATGTAGGCGGTGAGCGCCTCGCGGTCGTAGAAGTTGTCCACGTTGTTGATGATGAAGTCGGGCTCCACGCCCTGGTCGATGTCGTAGAACGCGCCGTTCTTCATCAGGGACATGCGCTGGGGACCGGAGATGGAGAAATACGTGCCCCAGGCCGTGGCCGCGTTCAGCACGAAGCAGCTGCCGCCGCCGGAGGTGCGACCCAGCAGCGTCACCCGGCCGGAGGACTTGAACACCGCGGGCACGAAGTTGCCGCAGGAGAAGCTGCACGGGGAGATGAGGCAGTAGATCTTCTTGCCCGTCAGCTTGTCGTCGTCGTCGAATTCCCGGTCCAGGTTGGCGTCCACCTGGTAGACGGCGGTGCTCATCGCGCCGGTGAAGGTGTCCTTCAGGGAAACCTGCGCCTCGCCCAGCGCCCAGGCTATCACGAACGCCGCGGCGTTCAGCGTGCCGCCGCCGTTGTTGCTCAGGTCGATCACCACGTTCTCGACGGGGCTGCCCTCGCGGTTGATCTGCTGGTGAGCCTTGATGATCAGGCCGATGGTATCGCCCTCGGGCAGGTCCTCGCCGTTTTCCAGGCACTCGTAATAGTACGCGGCGGCCTTGTTGGTGAACTCGTCGAAGGTGATGTAGGCCGTGTTGCCCACCTCCTCGTAGCCCACGGGACCGTCACTGTAATGCTCCGAGCGCGCGCCGCCGTAGTAGGCGTAGCTGCCGTTCAGGTTGATGGACTGGATGCCGTAGCTGCCTTCCGTGGCCTTCATGCCCGTCATGAAGGAATAGCCGGAGAAGGTGCTGTGGATGTCGTCCAGTTGCAGGTCGATGAAGTCGTACAGCTGGTTGTCGGCGGTTTCGGAGTCGGGGGAGAGCAGGTCGTCCTTGTAGGCCAGCTGGGTGAAAAGCCGGTCGAAGTGCTTCACGTCGTGCAGCTCCTTCAGGCCGTACAGGTTGTCCAGCATCAGGCACAGCTCGTTGTAGCCGTAGTTGGCCAGCGCCTCGCTGCGCTGGGCGGGCTTGCCGGAGTAGTAGCGCTCGCCCAGCTCGGTCAGGGGATAGTATTGGCTGTCCACCATGCCGAAGCTATCTGCGTTGGCGCAGAACGCCTCCTCGCCGTTGTAGAACAGGTTCAGGCCCGTGCCGATGCTGAGGACGAAGTCACTGAGGGTCTGGGCGGGCACCAGGTAGTAATCGCCCTGGTGGATCAGCTGGATGCCGTAGTCGTCCAGTTCCAGCAGGACGCTCTCGCCGTAGCGGTCGTAGCTGCCGGTGGGCACGTGGCGGAACAGCTCGCCCCGGCCCTCGGCGTCGTAGCCGGTGCCGCTGACCAGGTCCACCAGGGCGTTGCTGCTGCTGTCGTGGATGAAGGCGTCGTAATCGGTGAAGGCGATGGTGTTCTGCTCGAAATCCACGATCATGAAGTAGTTCGACTCCCTGCAAAGCCACACCTGTTCGCCGTTGACCTCGTACACCAGGCGGTAGCCCGAGTCATTGTAAAACTGCTGCTCGAAGGCGTTCATGAATTGGCAGAAGTCCTCCAGGTCCAGCCAGGGCAGGTCGTCCACGCCGTCCACGAAGCACAGCGGCAGGTCGTAGGAAATATCCAGGCTGGTCAGGTAGGTCTTGACAATGTACCTGTTGATTTCGTGGCGCGCCTCGTCGGTCCCGGCCTCGTTGGCCTCGGGGGCCTCGGTCTCGGGGGCTTCGACGTTCGCTTCCGCGGTCTCCGCAAGGGCGCCGGTCATCAGCAGCATGACCGCGAGCAGGATTGCCAGCAGCTTCTTCATTGGTTGATCCCTTCCTTTTCTATTGGTCTATTTTTTCTATTGGTCTATTTTTCGTCATCCTCGGGGATGTAGGTCACGTCGTCCCAGTTCTCCGGCCGCAGCCCGATGTTCGTGCGCGCGCCCTCGATCCTGGGGTTCAGGTAGGTTTCGAACAGCCAGTTGGCGTAGGAGACGGTGATCAGCTTGTTGAAGGCCACCATGAACGTCAGGTACAGCAGCGAAACCACCATCAGCACCTGCATCTGTATGCCGGGGATCAGCACCATCAGCCCGTAGGCCACTGCGGGCACGACGAGCGTGGCCAGCTTGATCAGCACCGCGAAGGGCAGCTTCGCCACGGTCATCAGCAGGGCGTTGCGGATGACGTCCCGGGTTTTCAGCTGGTAGGTGACCAGCATCGGGTAGGCCAGCATGCTCGCCAGCGTCCAGATGATGCCCATGAGCAGCACCAGGGCCGCCGGCACCATGAAGACGGCGTTCCGCGCGGCCATGCCGCCGTAAAACCGCCAGCAGGTCGCCACCAGGAAGGGCATCACGCCGTCGATCAGCGAGATCACCAGCGCCTGCTTCCAGTTGGCCTTCAACGCGTCCTTGAAGTCGCTGAGCACGAAGCTGTGTTCGTCCCGGGCCCAGTTGCGCAGCACGTAGGTCACGCCGGCGTTGAAGGGGCCAGTGACGGTGACGCAGGGGATCATGATCAACAGCCATGTGTTCAAAAGGCCCATGATGTCCTGGGAGGACGACTCCGTCCCGGCCTGGAGCAGGTTGAACAGCGCCAGCAGGTTGATGACCGTCCAAGCGATGGCGGGAATCCACGCCACCATGTACAGCAGGTTCACCCCGAACAGGCCGCTCCAGCGCACCTTCAGCACCTCGCCGAACAGCGCCAGCCGGTTCTGGGGCATGTCCGCCACGGTATAGTCGCCCTTGCCCTGCTTGCCGTAAAAATAATTGTTCATCAAATCCCGAATGGCCATAGACTACCTCCACGTGCAATATACTATAGTATACACGCCCCGGTATCGATTTGCAATAAGCAAACATTAAAAATGACGACAATTCGACATTCGTATTGCAATTGCGGCAAAAATGGGATATAATGTATGATCAGCGGAGGAGTCCGGAGCTGTCGATCACATCAAACACCAGGGAGGACGAGCCTGTGAGACCCACGATCATGAAGATTTCCACCGAAGCCATCGCCGCCAACGCCAGGGCGATCCGCGCCCGCATCCCCGAAGGGGTGCGCATGATGTGCGTGGTCAAGGCCGACGCCTACGGCCACGACAGCGTGCAGACGGCCAGGAAGCTGCTGGCCGCCGGGGCGGACGCCTTTGCCGTGGCCATCGTGGAGGAGGCCGAGGCCCTGCGCCGGGCCGGCATCGAAAGCATGATCCTGGTGCTGGGCGGCGCGGGGGAGGCTTCGCTGCGACGGGCCGTGCGCGCCGGCGTTTCCCAGGCGGTATACACGCCCCGGATGCTGGAGATCATGCAGGACGAGGCCGCGCGCTGCGGCAGGCGGGCGCTGGCCCACCTGAAGATCGACACGGGCATGTCCCGGGTGGGCGTGCGGGGCGGGGACGACCTCGCCGCCATGCTGGCCTGGTGGCGGCGCTGCCCGGACGTGGAGATGGAGGGCATGTTCACCCACTTCTGCGTGGCGGACACCGACCCGGAATTTACCGCAGAGCAGAATCGGCGCTTTTCCGAAGCCCTGGCGGCGGTTCGCGAAGCGGGCTTCGCGCCCATCGCCCACGCGGCGGCCTCCACCGCCATGCTGGACCCGGCGCTGCAATACGATATGGTCCGCCCCGGCATCGTGCTCTACGGCAGCTGCGTGCCCGAGCTGGCGGACGAGCTGACCTGGGCCCAGACCCTGGTCACCAGGCCCATCCGCCTGCAGTGGATCAAGGCGGGGGACACGGTGGGCTACGGCCGCACCTTCACCGCCGGGCGGGACACCCTGGTGATGACGCTGCCCATCGGCTACGGCGACGGCTATCCCCGCATCCTCAGCAACCGGGCCCCGGTGCTGGTGCGCGGCCAACGCGCGCCGCTGATCGGCCGGGTGTGCATGGACATGGTGATGGCCGACGTCACCGACATCCCCGGCGTGGACCTGGACGACGAGGTGGTGCTGCTGGGCGGCCAGGGGGACGAACGCATCACCCCCGACGAGCTGGCCGAGCTGGCCCAGACGATCCCCTACGAGATCATGCTGGGCTTCGGCGCCCGCGTCCCGGTGGAGGTCGTGGATTGAATATGGAGATATCGTTATGAGCGTCATGGATATGTGGAAGACCAACGCCGTCACGCTGGTGCTGCTGATCGTGGTGAACGTGGCGATGTTCAGCATCGGCACTACCCCATGGATGGTGCTGGGGCTGATCTGCCTGGCGGGGGCGATGGTCCTGTCTTACCGGCAGGGCATGAGCTTCGGCCACGAGGCCTGCAGCGTGCTGGACACGGTGCGCCGGGCCAGCGACCCGGCAAGCCCCGCCTACGGCCAGGTGGACGAAAAGGTGGCCCGCCGCGCCTGGAACCCCGCCACCGGCGTCAAGGGGGTGCTGGCCTCGGCGCTGATTCCCTACGTGGTGGGCTGCGTGTACATCGTGCTGTCGCTGCTGAAGGTCCACCCGGCGGACGTCGTCGCCCGGCTGGTGGCCTGGTTCGTGGCATTGCCCTTCTGGCCGGCGATGCTGCCCTTCAGCCAGACCTTCGACCGGCTGACGGGCCCGGTGGCCGCGGTGCTGATGATCTCGCCCTTCGTGCTGCCGCTGTGCACCTTCGCGGGCTATATGCAGGGCCCGAAGCTGTGGGCGAAATCGGAAAAGGCCATGGCCGAGGGCCGGCGCAGGGCCAAGGCAAAGTCCCGCGTGGGGCGGAAAAAAGCGCCCCCCAGGTCGCAACGGCCTGAAATTTGATATTTTTTCGAAAAACCGATTGCAATTATTGCGCAATTATGATATAATTTAGGCAATATCATAGGTGAAGCTATGCGTATCATATCCGGAGAGGCGAAGGGCAGGCCGTTGTTTGCGCCCTCGGGGTCGCAGACCCGCCCCACGTCGGACAAAATCAGGGGCGCGCTGTTCAACATCATCGGCGCGCGCGTGATGGATTCGCGGGTGCTGGACCTGTTCGGCGGCAGCGGCGCGCTGGCGCTTGAGGCGTTGAGCCGGGGAGCCGAGAGCGCGGTCATCGTGGACAGCTCCCGCCAGGCCCGGCAGGCCATCGACCGCAACGCCCGCAGCGTGCTGAAGGACGATTTCGAGCAGCGCGCGCGCATTCTCTGCCAGGATTACCGCGGCGCCATAACGGCGCTGGAGGGCCGGATCTTCGACCTGGTGTTCCTGGACCCGCCCTATCGCATGGAAGAGGCCTATGGCGACGCGCTGTCCCGCCTGCTGAAGGCGGATATGCTGGCGCCGGGGTGCCTGGTCGTCATGGAACGGCGCAAGGAGGCGCGGATACCGCTGCCCGAGGCCGTGGCCGTGTTCGACACCCGGCAGTACGGCGATACGGCGGTGGATTTCGCCGAGATCCGCTCGGCGGACGATGAAGCGACAGACGAGGATTAAACCGGTAAACCCGGGCAGACTAAGCTGTATCTGGCGGCGGCCGGGTGCGGAAAGGAAGGCTAAACGATGGATCAGGAAAAGTTCTACGAGGAAGAGGTGCAGGACACCCAGGAGAGCCCGCAGGCGCGTCAGATGGACGAAGTCAATGACATGCGCTATTTCCTCGAACTTCTCAAGCATATTCGCGCGGCGATCAGCGCTGGCAAAAACGTGCCGCTGACCAACAAGAAGATCGTCGACGCGGAAAAGTGCCTGATGATTATCGACGATATGGAAAAGAACCTCCCCGACGCTGTGCAGTATGGCCTGCAGATGTATTCCGAGCAGGAGCGCATCATGAACGAGGCCGAGACCAAGGCCATGAACCGCATCAGCTCCGCCGAGATGCGTGTGAACGCCGCCCTTGAGCGCGCCCGCGAGGACGCCGAGCAGCGGGTGCTGGACGCCGAAAACGAGGCCCGCGCCATACTGGAGGATGCCCAGGAGCGCGCCGACCACATGATCGATGAGAGCGAGATCCTGCGCCAGGCCCGGGAGGAGGCCCGCATCATCAAGAACGACGCCCGCGTGGAGGCCAGCGAGGTGCGCCTCAAGGCCCAGCACGACGCCTACCAGCTGCTCTCTTCCGTCGAGGACGAGCTGACCGAGGCCTGCAAGAACATCCGCCGCCGCCGCGCCGAGCTGGGCGACGAGAACGAATAAGCACCTCAGCGCATAACCTGCAGGAGACCCCGAAAGGGGTCTCCTGTATTTTTTATGCCCGTTTCGCCCATACTTATCGGTGTGTTGTGTATGTGAGGGGTAAATTCTGATTTGTCGCTTAGGCGACAAATCAGAATTCAGTATTTAGTATTTAGCATTTAGTGGTTAGTGGAGGAGGAAATCCTTGCGGATTTCTTTTGATTCAAAGAATCGAGAAACGTTGAAACCTCTGCCGTTTCCCTATAATCAAACAAATCCCGCAAGGATTTGCACCGCCACTAAATACTAACCACTAAATACTAAATACTCAACTTCTGATTTATCGAGCAACAGCTCGATAAATCAGAAGTTCCCCTCACCAAATCTCACCCATCAACGGAGGATCGATCTATGGACCTGTTTCAGGCGGAAGGGCAATCGGACAAGCGCGGCGAAGCGGCGGATTTGGCGCTGGTGCGCGAGCTGGCGGCGCGGCACGCGGTGCGGGGCAGGGCGAGGCTGCGGCTGTCCCGGCGCGTTCCGGGGCGTCTTGCGGCGCTGCTGGATGCGGCGGCGCGGCTTCGCCCATCGGAGGGGGACTCCGACGGGCCGCTTGCGCTGCTGGACGCGCAGGCCCCGGTGATCGAGGCCTGCGCCCTCCGCGCGGCTTCGGAGGGCGGCGCGCGTCTGCCCGCCTGGGACGGCCGTCCGCGGATTCAGGCGGCCCTTGCCGCGCTGTGCGCCGGCGACGCGCCCCTGACCGGGGGACGCCTGACCGCTGCCCTCTCCGAGCTGGACGCCCTCCAGCCCCTGACCCAGGACGAGCTCTGGGCCGTGCCCGCGGCGCTTCGCATTTTCATCGCGGAAGCACTGGTCCGCGCGGCGGAAGCGATCGTGGACCGGGCAGAGCAGCGCGCTGACGCCGACCGATGGGTGCGCCGGCCGCTGTATGCCCCCGGTCGGCGCGGCGCGGCCTTTCTCGCCCGGGCACTGAGGCAGTCGGAGGCGCTCTCCCGCCCGGCGGCGCGGCGCAGGCTGGACGCCGCCCTCGCCCGCCGGGCCCTGTCTCCGCAAACCGTGGTCGCCCGGGACCAGGCGGAGGCCGCCGGACTGCTGCTGCGGCTGGAAAACCTGCTGGCCGCGCGGCGCGCGGTGGACGCGCTGGACTGGCAGGCCTGCTTCGATGGGCTCTCCCGGGTGGAGCAAACCCTTCGCCGGGAGGCGTCGGGCACCTATGGCCGCATGGACGACGAATCCCGGGCCGCGGTGCGCCGGGAGGTCGCCCATATCGCCGTGCGGCTGGGGTTGCCGGAGCTGTCGGTGGCCCGCGCCGCAGTGGACGCCGCCCGGTCGGGGAAGGGACTGCGGGGGGAGGCGTGCTGGTGGCTGTACGACGACGCCGGACGGCGGGCGCTGCTTACCCGCCTGGACCGGCCCCGGGCGCGCCTGCGCAGGCGGGTGCCGGACCCGTCGGGCCGCGGGACCGTATGGTTCATATCCATCCTCGCAGTCGCGCTGGCGGCGGCGCTGTCGGCCTGCGCCGGGACGCCCTGGCTCTGGCCCGCCTGCGCCGTGCTGGGCTGGGGCGCGGCCGACCTGCTGGTGAACCGGTTTTACGCCCGCTTTTTCCCGCCGGCACGGCTGTTGAAGCTGGCGGAAGTGCCGCCGGAATGCCGGACGCTGGTGACGATGCCGGTGCTGCTGTCCTCGCCCCGGCGGGTCGAGGCGGTCTGCGCCCAGCTGGAGGCCCTGGGCTGCCTGGAGACGAATGAAAGCATCGAATACCTGCTGCTGGGCGACCTGGCCGACGCGCCCCGGCGGGACATGCCCGGCGACGGCGACATCCTGGCTGCGGCCCGGCGCTGCGTCGCCGCCATGAACGAACGGGCGGGGCGGGAGAAGTACGCCCTGCTGGTGCGGGGAAGGACCCTTTTGGAGGCAGACGGCGTGTGGATGGGCCGGGACCGCAAGCGCGGCGCGCTGATGGACCTGAACCGGCTGCTGCTGGGCCGGAAGGGCGCGGAGGCGGCCTTCGCCGCCGAGGGCGGGGCCTGCGGACGGCTGAAGGGGCGCTTCAGTTTCGTGCTGACGCTGGACGCCGACACCCGCGCCCTGCCCGGCGAACTGCGCCGGCTGATCGGCGCGCTGGCCCACCCGCTGAACCGGCCCCGGCCCGGCGGGGGCTTCGCCGTGCTCCAGCCCCGCATGGAGCCGCTGCCCTCGGCCTGCGTGAACGGCTTCGTGGGGCTGTTCGCCGGGGCGGGCGGCATCAGCGCCTACCCGGTGTGCGTCTCCAACCTGTGGCAGGATGTCACCGGCCACGGCATCTACGGCGGCAAGGGCGTCTACGACGTGGCCGCCTTCCAGGCCGGGGTGGAGGGCGCGCTGCCCGAGGGGCGCATCCTCAGCCACGACCTGGTGGAGGGCGCGCTGGCCGGTGCGGCCTTTGTGGGGGACGTGGCCATGTACGACGGCCACCCCGCCACGCTTTCCGCCGCCCTGCGCCGGCTGCACCGCTGGATGCGGGGCGACTGGCAGCTGTTGCAGGTGCTGCTGGCCCGGAAGAACGGCCTCGGCGCGGCGGATCGCTTCAGGATGCTGGACAACCTGGTCCGGTCCCTGTGGTCCCCGGCGCTGCTGACCCTGCTGCTGGGCGGCGCGTGGACGGGCAGCGAATGGGCGCTGGCGGCGGCACTGGGGCTGGCTTGGCTGGAGCCGCTGCTGAGCTCCGGCAATGGCGACGCTTTGAAGTGGCGCAGGGCCACCGCGCGGCTGGCCCTGCTGCCGCTGACGGCCTGCAACGCGCTGGACGCCGCGCTGCGCACGCTGTGGCGGCTTTTTGTCTCCGGCAGGCACCTGATGCAGTGGGTGACCGCCGCCGACACCGAAGAGCGCGGCGATCGCGCCGCCCGGTGGCCGAACGTCGCCGCGGCGCTGCTGCTGGTTCCGGCCCTGCTGAGCGGACGCCTTTCGGGGGCGGTGCTCGCGCTGGCGGCGCTGTTTCTGGTGGGCCCGGCATGGGTCGGGGACATGGAGGCGGAGCCCGTCGCCCCGGAGAGGAAGCTGACCGACGCCCAGCGGGACGCCCTCATGGACCTGGCCCGTCGCACCTGGCGCTTCTTCGAGGACAACATGCCCCCGGACGGCAGCCCGCTGCCCCCTGACAACGTGCAGCTGGACCCGCCCGTGGGCGCGGCCCGGCGCACGTCGCCTACCAACGTCGCGCTGTACCTGCTCAGCTGCCTGTCGGCAAGGCGGCTGGGCTTTGTGGGCGTGGACGAAATGCGGCGGCGCATGGCCGACGCCGTGGACGCGCTGGCGCGCATGGAGAAGTGGCGCGGCCAGCTTTACAACTGGTACGACATCGACAACCTCGCCCCGCTGCGGCCCCGCTACGTGTCCTCCGTGGACAGCGGCAACCTGGCGGGGGCGCTGCTGCTGTGCGCCGGCGCGCCGGAGGTGGACGGGACGCTTTCCCGCAGGATGGCGGCGCTGGCCGGGGAGATGGACCTGGCCGCGCTGTACGATGAAGGGCGGGAGCTGTTCCGCATCGGCTACGACGTGGAGGCGGACCGGGCCAGCCAGTCCCACTACGACCTGCTGGCCTCGGAGGCCCGCATCCTCAGCTACGCGGCGATGATGCTGGGCCAGGTCCCCGCGAAGCACTGGCAGCGGCTGGGACGGCCCTGCGCTCGGGTGGGGGAGGGTGTCGCCCTGCTGTCCTGGAGCGGCACGATGTTTGAATACCTGATGCCCGAGCTGTTCTTCTCCGCGCCGCCGACGTCGCTGCTGGGCGCGGGGGTGCGGGCGGCGGTGGCGGCCCAGATCGCCCGGGGCGGGGAGGCGGGAAGGCCCTGGGGCGTGTCCGAGTCGGGCTTCTGCGCCCTGGACGCCGCCATGAACTACCAGTACAGGGCCTTCGGCCTGCGGGCGCTGGCCCTGGACGGCGAGGCCTGCGAGGACGTGGTCGCGCCCTACGCCGCCGCGCTGGCGGCGCTGGTCGCCCCGGCCGGGGCTGCGGAAAACCTGGCCCGCATGGTGCGCTTGGGCTGGCTGGGCAAGTGGGGGCTCTGCGAGGCCGCGGACTACCTGCGCCCGGAGCCGGACGGTTCGCCCGCCGTGGTGCAAAGCCACATGGCCCATCACCAGGGCATGACGCTGTGCGCCCTGTGCGAGGCCCTGGCCGGCCATTCGCTGCGCCGGGATTTCATGGCCCTGCCCCGGGCGCGGGCGCTGTCGCTGCTGCTGGAGGAACGGGCCTGCCCCGCGGGCAAGCGGCGGCCCTCCCGGCGCTCCGCCCGTCCGGCAAGGGCTTCCCGCGGGGGAACGACCCGCCGGGGCGAGCCGGATGCCGTCGAGGCCCACCTCCTCCACGGCGGCGGCATGACCGCGCTGTGCGCCGGCGATGGCGTGCTGCGCCTGCGGCGGGGGGACTTCGCCGTCACCCCCGTGTCCGGCGCGGTTCGGGACGGTCACGGTCCGGCCCCGGTCTGGCTGGG
>JAZSAA010000407.1:0-2268 GCA_045601625.1 Clostridia bacterium
GTTTTCCGGGCGTTCGAACCCTCCTCAGATTTGCCTGAAATCCTGCGGATTTCCGGGCGGCAAATCTGCAAGGAAACCTATTTTGCTCTGGTCGACAGGCTCCCTGCCGCAAAAAAGGCCCCGCCCGCGGCGTACACGCCGCCGCGTACGATTTAAGATCGGGGGCGCTACCGCCCCCCGATACTCCCCCGTAAGTTAGCCTAAAGCCTCCCCTGAAAGGGGCATTGAGCGCCAGGAAAACAGTCCAGTGGACTGTTTTCAGCGAGATGGGGCCGGCAGGCCCGTGGACGGTGGCGCGTAGCGCCGGAGGGGTTCCGTCTCCCCGATAAATCAGAATTTATCCCAAAGGAGGACGGCATGTCCCAACATAATCGAACCACCCTCGGCGCGATCGGCCTGACTTTGGGGCTGGTCGCGCTGATGCTGATACTGATACTCACGGCGGTGCACGGCGTGGGCACCGACGACGCCCTGTACTTCAAATTGCAGGCGCGATATGGGGTGCTGCCGGCGGCGGGGATTACTGAGGGTGAATTGCGGGATATCGATCACCGGCTGGCGGACTACCTGCGGGGGAACGTGGGGCCGCTTTCGGAGGCCGGCGTGTTCAACGACCGGGAGATGGCCCACATGGCGGACTGCCTGCGGCTGTTCGCGCTGCTGCGGAAGGTGTGCTCGCGGCTGGTGCCCTGGGCGGTGCTGCTGATCGTGGGCGGGGCCTACCTGCTGCAAAACCGGCGCAGGGCCCGGCGGTGCGCCTGGCTGGCCCCGCTGATTCTGCTGATCCCGCTGGGGGCGCTGGCGGTGTGGGCGTGCGTGGACTTCGACGGCGCGTTCACGTTTTTGCACCGGGTGCTGTTCACCAACGACCTGTGGCTGCTGGACGAGCGCACCGACCTGCTGATCCGCATCTGCCCGGAGGAGATGTTCGCGGCCATGGGGCTGCGCATCGCGCTGTGGAGCGGGCTGGCGATGGCCGGGGTGACCGCGCTGGCCGTGCTGCTGACCTATATCTGGCCGAAAACGAACAGGAACGAGGGAAACACATGGAACGACAATCGAGCTATGCGGCGCGCGTCCGCGCAAAGGCCGAAGACCTTCGACGTCGGGGGGAAGCGCTGATCCTGTCGGTGGAGTCCAGCTGCGACGAGACCGCCGTGGCCGTGGTGCGCAACGGGCGCGAGCAGCTGGCCAACGCCATCGCCAGCCAGATCGACACCCACGCGCTGTACGGCGGCGTGGTGCCGGAGATCGCCAGCCGGATGCACGTGGAGGCGATCGACCCGCTGCTGGAGGCGGCGCTGGCCGAGGCCCACGTCACCCTGGACGCCATCGACGCCGTGGGCGTCACCTACGGGCCGGGGCTGGTGGGGGCGCTGCTGACCGGGGTCAGCTGGGCCAAGGCGCTGGCCTACGCCATGGACGTGCCGCTGGTGGGCGTGAACCACATCGAGGGCCACGTGTCGGCCAACTACATCGCCCACCCGGACCTGGAGCCGCCCTTCGTGTGCCTGGTGGCCTCAGGCGGGCACAGCCACATACTGAACGTCACCAAATACGGGGAGTACGAGCTGCTGGGCCAGACCACCGACGACGCGGCGGGGGAAGCCTTCGACAAGGTGGCCCGGGTGCTGGACATTCCCTATCCCGGCGGGCCGCTGCTGGACCGGCTGGCGGACACCGGCGACGACCACGCCTATAAATTCCCGCACCCCCATACCCAGGGGAAGTACGACTTCTCGTTCTCGGGGCTCAAGACGGCCGTCATCAACCAGGCCCACAACCTGCGGCAGCAGGGCATTGAAATCAACGCCGCGGACTTCGCCGCGTCCTTCCGAAAGAGCGTGGTGGACCTGCTGGTGGACAAGACCGTCGCCGCGGCGAAGGACACCGGGGCCGAAAGGCTGGCCGTGGCCGGGGGCGTGGCGGCGAACTCGCTGCTGCGAAGGGAATTGCAGCGGCGGGGCGAGAGGGCCGGGATGCGGGTGTTCATCCCGCCGAAGGGCCTTTGCACCGACAACGCCGTGATGATCGGCTCGGCGGCGTTCTACCGCCTCATGGCCGGCGAGCTGGCCGGCCTGGAGCTGAACGCCGTGCCGGCGCTGAGGATGATTGGGGGAGGACGGTAAATTCTGATTTATCGAGCTGTTGCTCGATAAATTAGAATTTGAGTATTTAGTATTTAGTGATTAGTATTTAGTGGCGGTACAAATCCTGACGGATTTGTTTGATTAAAGGGAAATGGCAGAGGTTTCAACGTTTCTCGAT
>JAZSAA010000408.1:0-4284 GCA_045601625.1 Clostridia bacterium
GTAGCGGCCCACAAACTGCTCGGCGTGCACGCGCTCGTCGAATTCCATCAGGTCGGAATAGCGGTACAGATGGTCGAAGTCCTCCAGCAGCGCGAAGTCCAGCGCCTGCTTCACGTAGGGGTTGTCCTCCCGCTGGGCCAACCCCGCCGTCAGGTCCACTGCCAGCTGCTCGTAGCCCAGGGTGTGCTCCAGGATCGTCTCGTCCGCGGGCTTCAGCGCGGCCACCAGCTTTTGCTGCTGCTGCTCCAGCCGGCGCAGCAGGGCGATCTGGCGGCGCAGCTCGTTGTCGGCGGTGTGGCGGGAGAACTGGTGGGAATACCAGACCGCCTCGAACTCGGTGCCGTTCATCAATATCACCCGGCAGCGGGTGTAGGGGTCCACCGCCCGGCGGTCGTAGGGCAGGGGCGTCAGCTGACGCCAGTTCATGATCAGGTCCTCCGGCTTGCGTGGCCTTAACTCAAATGGATTCATTCCCAAGCTCCTTTTCGCATTTTGGGAATAGTATATGCGGAAGGATGGCGAATTATTATCTGATTACAGAAGCATCGCGTCCGAACAGACGGCAGGTTGTTTTTCCCTGCTTGCGCCGAGGCCGGTACGGTGCCTAAAAAACATAGAAATGGCGAAAAGAAAATTGTTGCGAAAAGGCGGCTCTCAAGGTATAATAGTGATAATATGGGAAAGTGACGCCGCAGAGCAACAGAGGAGTGATGTGGAATGGTCTTCTTACAAATCCTGCTGACACTATTCTTCCAGTCGTCGGCGATCATACCGATGGCCACGACGGCGCTGTACATGGTCGGGCTCTGGAGGATGTTTAAAAAGTCGGGCCTAAAGGGCTGGTGGGCTCTGGTACCCTTCGCAAAGGATTACCAGCTTTCCCGCTGCGCCGGGCGCGAGTCAGAAGGCCCTGTCTATACCCTGTCGAGCGTCGGGATCGCCCTGCTGGATATCCTGCTGATCCTCATCAACAGGACTCCCGAGGCAGCGGCCACGATGGGCACCCGGGATATGATCATCAGCATACTGGTGCTCTCGCTGGTTCTGGTGCGCTTCATCTACAACATCCGCGTCTGGTCCGGCTTGATCGAGGTATACGGCGTGAAGCGGCGCTGGATGCTGCTCTGCCTGTTCAGCTATACCAAATTCATCCCGGCGCTGGTCTGGGGCTTCAACCCCAGGTACCAGCCCGAATGGAAGGTGGAGGACATCCGGGCCGAGCTGACCCGCCTGGCCACCCAGGGCAGCACCACGGTCATGGACGAGGGCCTGACGGTCAACCTGACCGAGCGCACCGCCACCGAATTCTTCCGCAAAAAGGTGCTGCTGCGCGACATCCACATGGCCATTCCCCAGGGCCACATGGTGCTGCTGCTGGGCGGCTCCGGCGCGGGCAAGACGACCTACCTCAATGCCATCAACGGCTATGAACCGGCGAAGGCCGAGGTCATGCTCAACGGCACCAACATGTACAAGCACTATAAAAAGATGCAGTACGAGGTGGGCTTCGTGCCCCAGAGCGAGATGATGCGCGGCAAGGACACCGTTCTGAACACACTGCTGGACGCCGCCAAGCTGCGCCTGCCCATGGAGGTGAACGCGAAGCAGCGCCGGGAGCGCGTGAACGAGGTTATGGAGATCTTCGGCCTGACCCCGGTGAAGAACAACCTCGTCGAGAAGCTGTCCGGCGGCCAGAAGAAGCGCCTGTCCATCTCGATGGAGTTCATCTCCAACCCGTCCCTGTTCATACTGGACGAGCCGGATTCCGGCCTGGACGGCGTCATGGCGCGGGAGCTGTTTGAACAGCTGCGCAAGATTGCCGATACGGGAAAGATCGTCATCGTCATCACCCACACGCCGGACCGCGTGATCGACCTGTTCGACGACGTGATCGTGCTGGCCAAGGACAGCGCGCGCACCGGTCGGCTGGCCTACTACGGCAGCATAGAGGATGCCCGCGCGTTCTTCCAGCGGGAGCGGATGGAGCAGATCGTGAAGTCCGTCAACCGCAAGGAGGAGGGCGGCGACGGCTTGGCCGACGAGTTTATCATGAAGTACGCGGAGGTGGCGCAGCATGGCTGAGACGAATTATGAAAGCCACAGGCGGCAGTTCAGGGCGCGCCATCGCGGGCGCGGCGCGCAGGTATTCATCTATCTGGGCAAGCTGCTGAGGATGTTCATCTACCAGAGCGACTGGAAGGTGCTGCCCATGGCGGCCCTGATCGCCGGCCTGGTGGGCATGGTCATCCGCCGCAAGTTCTTTGTCAATATGGAAGGCACGGTGATGGGCGCCTTCGCCATGGTCATGGTGTGCATCTGGAACGGCTGCTTCAACTCGATCCAGGTCATCTGCCGCGAGCGGGACGTGATCAAGCGCGAGCATCGCTCGGGCATGCACATCTCCTCCTATATCCTGGCGCACATGATCTACCAGGCGATGCTGTGCCTGCTGCAGGTGGGCGTCACGCTGTTCGTGACCAGGCAGGTGGGCGTCAAATACCCCACGCAGGGCATGTTCACAAAGTGGTACATCGTGGATTTCGGCATTTCGATGTTCCTGATCACCTACGCCTCGGACATGATGTCGCTGTGGATCACCTCGCTGG
Organism: Clostridia bacterium; assembly: GCA_045601625.1. Taxonomy (GTDB): domain Bacteria; phylum Bacillota; class Clostridia; order Christensenellales; family Aristaeellaceae; genus UBA2862. The sequence continues at coordinate 2,607 of JAZSAA010000408.1, forward strand.
CCCACACCACCACGACGGCCATGACCATCATGCCCTTCGTGCTGATCTTCCAGCTGGTGTCCTCCGGCGGCATGCTGACGCTGCCCAAGTGGAGCGAACCGCTGACCTACTTCACCATCTCCAATCCCGGTCTGAAGGTCATCGCCGCCCAGTCGGACGTGAACCACCAGCCCTACGCCACTATCGCGGACATGGTGAAGAAGATGAAGGACGACAGGATCGACGCGACGATCACCGTCGGCCAGATCATGGACATCCTTGCGGACAGGGACAATAAAACCGTCGGGGCCATCCGCGGCGAGGAGATCATACCGGACATGACCCTGGGCCAGTTCAGGCAGGTGCTGGACGCCTCCGCCACCGTCGCCGCCCACAGGACCGACGAGATCGCCGACGGGCTGACTCTCGGCGACGCGCTGGACATGCTCGACGAATCCGGCTTCTGGGAGACGAACAAAGACGAGGTCGTCACCGAGAGAACCACCCTCGGCGAAGTCATAGACCTCCTTGTGACAAGGCCGGAGTTGCAGACCCAGCGCGAACGGGTGATTCCGATGCCCGCCACGGTGGGCGACCTGCTGAACCTTGTGGGCGAGGACAGGGTGATGAAGTTCCTGGAGGAGAAGGCCGCCGCGGCGAGCTTCAAGCTCGAATACGATTACACCGCGGACAACGTCTCCAGTTATTGGCTCAGCCTGTTCCTGTTCATCGTCGGCTTCGCGGCGCTGTCCACCATCACGCTTGAATTCATCGACAAGGACAAGCGATAATACTCCCGATCAGAACGCATGGCGCGTATAATAAATTTCAGTATGGAGGTTGTTTCAAATGAGCACGAACGACATTCGCACGATCATTGAAGCGGGCAAGGCAAGGCTGGGCATCGAATTCGGCTCGACGCGCATCAAGGGCGTGCTGATCGACCCGGCGGGCAACCCGATTGCCCAGGGGGATCACGAGTGGGAGAACCAGCTGGTCAACAACATCTGGACCTACGACATGAAGGACGCCTGGGCGGGGCTTCAGGATTGCTACGCCAGGCTGGCGGCGGATGTGACGGAGAAGTACGGCGCGACGCTGACGAAGCTGGAGGCCATCGGCATCAGCGCGATGATGCACGGATACCTGCCCTTCGACGGCGAGGACAAGCTGCTGGTGCCCTTCCGCACCTGGCGCAACACCATCACCGGCGAGGCCGCCGGCATACTCACCGAGCGCCTGGGCTTCAACATCCCCCAGCGCTGGAGCATCGCCCACCTGTACCAGGCGATCCTGAACGACGAGCCCCACGTGCCCCAGATCCGCTTCTTCACGACGCTGGCCGGCTACATCCACTGGAAGCTGACCGGCGAGAAGGTGTTGGGCATCGGCGACGCCTCGGGCATGTTCCCCATCGACAGCGCCACCAACCAGTACGACAAGGCGATGCTCTCCTCCTTCGACGCCCTGGTGGCCAAGAAGAAGTTCCCCTGGAAGCTGAAGGACATTCTGCCGAAGGTGCTGCCGGCGGGCGAGTGCGCCGGCGTGCTGACCGCGGAAGGCGCGAAGCTGCTGGACAACAGCGGCCTTCTGCAGCCGGGGGCGAAGCTGTGCCCGCCAGAGGGCGACGCCGGCACCGGCATGACCGCCACCAACAGCGTCGCGCCCCGCACCGGCAACGTCAGCGCGGGCACGTCGG
>JAZSAA010000409.1:0-2513 GCA_045601625.1 Clostridia bacterium
GCGTCGGTGGGGCCGTCGGTGCCGTCGGACCCCACGGAAAAGACGCAGGCGCCCTCCAGCCCCGCCAGGCCGTGAGCCGCGGCCAGGGCAAGCTCCTGGTTGCGCCCGCCCAGCCCATGGCCGGTCAATCGCACCACGGTCTCCCCGCCGCATATGAAGGCCAGGGATTCCCGGGTATCCGCGTGATGTCGGGCGATGGATGCCAGGAAGCTGCCGGCATCCCGAGCGGAACAACACAGCCCCGCTGTCAACACCTGCGTCCGATAGCCCAGTTCCGCCGCGGCCTCTTCCGCCGAGGCGCACAGCTGGCGCACAGAGCCGATGACGTGGTTCTCCACGTTGTCCAGCGCCTTGGGCGTCTCCCGGCCCAGCAGGGCCAGCGCCGAGTCGGAGAGCCTCAGGCGGTACTTCGCCGCGATCCGGCGCGCCATATCAACGCTGCAGGCGTCCGGGACGGCAGGGCCGGACGCGATGGCATCCAGCCGGTCGCCCAGCACGTCCGACAGGATCACGGAAACCACACGCGCCGGGGCGCACAACTCGGCAAAGCGCCCGCCCTTGACCGCGGATAGCCGCTTGCGAATGGCGTTGATCTCGGTGATGTCCGCTCCGCAGGCGAGCAGCTGACGGGTGACATCCTGCAGCTCCTCCGGCGAACACAGCGGCTGCTCGAACAGCGCCGACCCGCCGCCGGACACCAGAAAGAGCACGGTATCTCCCGCGCCCAGGGGCTTCACCAAGTCGATGGCCGCCCGCGTGGCCCTGTAGGAATGATCATCGGGGACCGGGTGGCCTGCCTCGAAGACGACCAGACCCGGCAGTGGTCCCTGTGCGTGGTCGTACTTGGTGATGACGACGCCGCGGGTCACCCGTCCACCCAGGAAATCCATCGCCGCCTTTGCCATGACCCAAGCCGCCTTGCCCACCGCCACCAGCGTAACGTGCTCCGGCAGCGAAAGCCGGGACAGTGCCTGCTTCACTGAACGGTCTGGCAGCGCATCTCTCAGCGCTCGATTGATGATCCGGTGAGCGTCGCCCCGGAGGTCAGGTGTTTCCGGAAGAAACCGCATGTTTCATTCACCTGCCTGTATATTAAGAATAACGGCGGGGGAGAAACTCCCCCGTCAGGAAAATGGATGTTAATCTCAATGGTGCAAGGTCTCGCCGGTCAGCTTTTGGTAATATTTCAGCAGCGCGGAATGGTCGCAGACGCCGTCGCCGTCGTGGTGCAGCACCTTCATCATCTCCAGCACCGTCTGCGTCAGCGGGATGGGCGCGTCCACCGTCTTGGCGGCGTCCACCACATTGCTCAGGTCCTTGATGTGCAGATCAATGCGGAAACCGGGCTTGAAATTCTGATCCATCATCATAGGAGCCTTCGCGTTCATGACGGTACTGCCCGCCAGGCCGCCCTTGATGGCCTGGAAAATCTTCTCTGGCTCCACGCCGCACATCTGCCCCATCTGCAGCGCCTCAGCCAGGGCTGCGATGTTGACCGCCACGATGGTCTGGTTGCAGAGCTTGGTCACGTTGCCCGCGCCCACATCGCCGCACAACACCACGGACGAACCCATCTTTTCAAGGGTCGGCTTGTAGGCATCAAATACAGACTGTTTGCCACCCACCATGAAGGCCAACGTGCCGTCGATGGCCTTCGGCTCACCGCCGGAGACCGGGCAGTCCAGCATGTCGATGCCCAGCTTTTCGAGCTCCGCCGCGATCTCCCGGGAGGCGATCGGGTTGATGGAGGAGCAGTCCAGCACCACCGTGCCCTTCCTCATCGTACTGGCCGCGCCGTCCTCGCCGAACAGGGCTTCCTTCACGTTCGGGGAATTGGGTACCATCGTGATCAGCACGTCCGCCTGGGCGCCCACGTCCCTGTTGCTGGCGCCGGCCCTCGCGCCCGCCGCGACGACCTCCTCCACGTTCTTCGGGGCAAACTTATCCGCCACGACGACCTCATAGCCTGCCTTGACCAGGTTTTTGGCCATGGGCTTACCCATGATGCCCAATCCGATAAATCCGATAATCATTGATGTTTCAACTCCTTGTCTGTTCTATTTCAGCGCTTCCTTTACCTTCGCCGCGATGTCCTCGGGCATCAGGTGGTATTCTCTCAACAATTCCTCATACTTCTGGGCCGAGGTGCCAAACACATCCTGAATGCCCATGCGCAGCGCCCGCACGCGACTCTGGGCGCATCCCGCCGCCAGCGTCTCGCACACGGCGGAGCCCAGGCCGCCGATCACGGAGGCTTCTTCCACGGTAACGGCGGCCTTCATGCCTTTCGCGGCTTCGACGATGCCTTCCGTATCCAGTGGCTTGATGGTTGCGACGTTGACCACCTTCGCGGAAATGCCCTCATTCTCCAGCAGCTTCGCCGCCTCCAGCGACTGATACACCATGAAGCCGGTGGCGTAGATGACCGCGTCGCCGCCGTCCCGCATCAGACTGACCTTGCCGCACTCGAAGGGCGCGTCCGGATCAGTCACCACAGGCACATCGTTTCGATT
>JAZSAA010000410.1:0-3804 GCA_045601625.1 Clostridia bacterium
GGAAACGGCAGAGATTTCAACGTTTCTCGATTCTTTGAATCAAAAGAAATCCGCAAGGATTTCCTCCTCCACTAACCACTAAATGCTAAATACTAAATACTGAATTCTGATTTGTCGCCCCGCGACAAATCAGAATTTACCCATTGATCAGCTGGAACTGGTTGCCCATGACCTCTACGATCTCGTAATAGCTGGCGACCATGCGGTTGTAGTTCTCGTCGTCCATGCCGGTGGGGCGATTGTCCAGGTAGCGGCCGGAGGGCAGCACCTTCACTGCGCCGTTCTGCTTCCACGTGTATGTAGGAATGTAACCCACGCTGTCCACGGTGAACCGGCCGCCGGGCTGCTCGTTGACGGTGAAGTCCAGGATCAGGCCGTTGTCGGTATACTGGAGCACGTGGTCGCTGATGAAGTTGCCCATGCAGAACATGGTCAGCACCTGCTTGTCCACGCCGTCCACGGTGACGGACTGGAAGCCCATGGGCTGCACCTCGTGGGCGTGGCTGCCGATGATGATGTCCACCCCGGCCTCGGCCAGCTGCTTGGCGTACTTCTTCTGGCTGCTGTCGGGCTCGCGCACATATTCCGCGCCCCAGTGGGGGAAGGCGATGATGACCTCGGCCCCGGCGTCCCGCAGCTTCTTCACGTCGCCCTTGAAGTCAGCCTTGCTGATGTAGGGCACCAGCGCCACGGCATCCTTGTCCACGCCCCGGTTTTCCATGCTGTTGGTGCTGTGGGTGTAGCCCAGGAAGCCGAACTTGATGCCGCCCACCTCGCAAATCACCGTGCCCGCCTTCTCCGCCTTGGTGCGGTAGGCCCCCACGTGGGCGAAGCCGTACTTCTCCACGTTGTTCACGGTGTTCTCCACGCCGCCGCTCCAGCGGTCCAGCATGTGGTTGTTGGCCAGGGTCAGGAAATCGATGCCGTAGTCCTTCAGCGGGGCCAGAGCTACGTCCGGCGCGTTGAACTGGGGGTAGCCGGAATACTGGGACTTCTTGTACTTGCCGATGGTGCCCTCCATGTTGCCCATGGTGTAGTCGGCATCGGCCAGCTGCTCGGCGATCATCTCGAACTGGTTGTGGAAGTCGTAGCCGCTGTCCTTGGCATACACCAGCTGGCTCTGGCAGAACATGATGTCGCCCACCACCCGCATGCGCACCGAGCGCAGCGAGCCATCGGGCCGCCGGGTGGACACCACGTGGTCGATGGCCGTGGGCAGCTCCGGTACGGGAGTGACCTCCGCGGCGACGGCGTCGTCATCATCGTCGTCCGACTGGTCGACCGCCTGGCCGGAGGACTCCGTATCCGTCATGGCCGCCAGATTCGGCAAATCGCTGTCGCCGGAGCCATCCGCCGCCTGGGTCGCGGCGGGAACGGCGGTGGCCTCCACCATGGCGGTGACGGCGTCGGGACTGCCCTTGGGCTTGAGGATCAGGATCACCGCCGTGATGATCAGCACCGCGATGCCCGCGATGACGGCGATGGCGATGCGGTTCTGCCGCCGCTGGCGCATCAGGGCCTCGTACTGCTGGCGGGTCATCCGCCGGGGCGCGTTGGGATTGGGCCTGTTTTGCATATGTATTCCTCCGAATTCGGGCTTACTGTGGGTTTACTCTATGTTACCGTCCGGCTCCTCCGGGGCGGGAAGGTCGTCGTAAATGGGCTCGATGGGCGCGGATTCAGGCGCGGGCGGGACGCTGAAATCCCGGCCGCACACAGGACAGCGGGCGTCGCCTTCCTCCCGCTTCGCACCGCACTCGGGGCAATACTCCCCCGGCGCAACCGGCTCCGGCTTCGGGGCCTCCTCGGGCAGCTTTCTGCCGCAGGCCGAACAGAAGCGGGCCTCCCTGCCGAACACCGCGCCGCAGTTCAGGCAGCGCTTCAGCTCCCGGGCCGCGTCCCGGGCGGCGGTCAGCTCCTCCACCTGCAGCTCGGCAGCCCGGATGCGCAACGCCAGCTCCTGGGCCGCGTCCGGGTTGCCCCTCCCGGCCCGGATGGCGTAGCAGGCCCTGCCGTAGCGGGCAAACAGCGCGTTCAACGCCGCCTCCGCTTCGCTCAGCCTGGCGCTGAGCCGGTTGAGCTCGGCCCCTTCCTTCGCCTTTTCGGAGGCCGCCCTCCCCTTGCCGGAAAACTGCCTGCTGAATTCCTTGAAAAAGTCCATATCCGCTCCTTGGGTGCATAATTAGCCTATTGTAATTATCATAAACCCTTTTGACGAATAAATCAAGGGGAAAATGGGGAAGATGAAATCTGATATATCGAGCAGGTGCTCGACATATCAGATTTCAGGGGTTAGGTTTTAGGGATGGTCCAAATCCCTTAACGCTTCGCCAGGCCTTCGGCCACGGGATCTGTTTGATTCAATGGAGACGGCAGAGCTTTCAACGCTTCTCGATCCATTACATCATAAGAAATCCGCAAGGATTTCCTCCACCCCCTAACCCCTAAAACCTGTAACCTATAACCTCAAATTCTGATTTGCCACGCGACAAATCAGAATTTGCAAGGAGCATGCCATGTTCACCCTTTTTTTCCGCGGCGCGCTGTTGTACGTCGTGATGATCGTCACCATGCGGGCGCTGGGCAAGCGCCAGCTGGGGGAGTTGGAGCCCTACGAGCTGGCCATGACCATACTGCTGGCCGACCTGATTTCCTCGCCGATGGAGAGCGTCTCCACCCCGTTGCTGCACGGGCTGCTGCCGGTGGCGGCGATGTTTGTGGTCCACGGAATCGTCACGCTGGCCTCGATGCGCTGGGACCGCTTTCGGGCGCTGGCGTCGGGCAAGCCGGCGCTGGTGATCAACCGGGGCGTAATCGACAAGAAGGCGCTGGACCGTCTGTGCCTGAGCCTGTCCGACCTGCTGGAGGGGCTTCGAGGCGCGGGCTTCCTGGACCCGGCGGAGGTGGGCACGGCCATCGTGGAAGCCAACGGGGCCATCACCGCGTTCCCCAAGGGGGATGAGCGTCCGCCCAAGGCCTCGGAGCTGGACATCGAACCGGGCTACGAGGGCCTGCCCCTTTCGCTGATCACCGGCGGGCGCGTGCAACCGGGCAACCTGGGCATGACCGGCCGGGACCTGCCCTGGCTGGAGGGGCTGCTCTCGGCCCGCGGGCTTGCGCCAAAGCAGGTGTTCCTGGCGTCGCTGGACACCCACGGACGCATGACCGTGCAGCTGAACGGCGGCGAACTGATGCGCTTTGCGGCCATGAAGGAATCGGAGGTGTGCTGGTGACATGGGGCGAACGCTGATACTGACGCTGGCCGTGCTGGCCTGCGCGCTGGCGGTGTGCAGCCTGTCCCAGGAGACGCTGAACGACACCGTAGAGCAGGCCCGGCAGCTGCACGCCCAGGCGCTGCTGGCCGAGAACGGCGGCGACGGCGACCGCGCCGACGCGCTGCTGGTGCAGCTGGCTCAGCTCTGGCGCGACAGGACCGGCCTTCTGGAGATGCTCGCCAGCCACGACGCCCTGCACGACGTGGCCGCTGCCATCGCCGAGGCGAAGATCTGCCTGGAATGCCGCGATCACGACGACTTCCTGCGCACCATGTCCACCGTAGCGCTGGGCCTGGAGCACCTGAAGGACGAGGAAGCGGTGAGATGGGGAAATTTGTATTGACAGGGATTGAAGGGAACGGTAAAATATATTCTGATTTGTCGCGGAGCGACAAATCAGAATTCAGTATTTAGCATTTAGTATTTAGTGGTTAGTGGAGGAGGAAATCCTTGCGGATTTCTTTTGATTTAAGGACCAAGAAACGTTGTAATCTCTGCCGTTTCCCTATAATCAAACAAATCCCGCAGG
>JAZSAA010000411.1:0-6197 GCA_045601625.1 Clostridia bacterium
CCGGTGCTCCCCCGCCACCACCCCCCCCCGGATCAGGAGGGAAGGGCGAGGGGAGCGGGCGCGCCCCTGCTACAATATGGGCTTTCCATTCCCGGCGCTTGTGCCGGGCTGGCCGGTCAGCCTTCTGAATTGCCGAGGGTCAGGGTGTTGCCCAGCAGGGTCCTCCAGGCCTCGACGTACAGCGGCTCGGCGAGCAGCTCATCCATGCGCTCGGCGCGGCCATCCGTAAAGGTATCCCGGTTGGCACTCCAGTCCTCCAGGCAGGCGTCCAGCAGGTGGACCACGTCCATGAAGCTGCTGTCAAAGGCGGACTGCTCCGCTTCGCTCAGGCCCACCCAGGCCTGGTACATGTTGTCCCGCAGGGCTTCGACGTCGGCCATCCAAAGCTGGCTGGCCGCGGCAAAATTGAGGGCTTCGCAGGCCTTCTTGTCCAGGGTCAGTTCGCCGTCGCCGATCATCTGGAAATAGCTGACGGTGAAGTCCTCGGCGCTCGGGGCGAAGCCGACAATCCCGTCGCGCTCGAAGACCATGTCCGCGCCGGCGTTTTCTTTGGCGTCGTCCCAGGTCAGATTGCCGGATTCGTCGATGGAGAAGGTGGCCTGGCCATCCTCATAGCCCGTGGCGGATTCCGCCACCTCGCCGTCCTCGCCGTAGGTCACGTCCACCTTGACGCCGGTGGGCTCGCTGACCAGCTTGCCATCGGTCAGCTCGTAGGGGCAGTAGTAGCTCCACTCGGTCACCTGGGCGGCGCTGTCCTTCCAGTTGATCTCCACCCGGTAGCCGGGGTGCTCGTCGGTGATGTCGATGTAGGCGCGTCCGCAGACCCAGCTGCCCAGGTAGGCCGGGCCGGTGACCTCGGCCAGGGCGGCTGAGCAGAGCATGAGCATGGCGGCTGCAAGCAGTATGGAAAGGGTTTTCTTCATGGAAGCGTCCTCCGGATCGTATTTGCGATGATCTCGCATCCATCACATTATACACCATAAGGCGACAGGGTGGCAAGCCCAATATGGCTGCCACCCTGTCGTCTGTCCTTTTTTTCAGTCACCGCAACATCCCGTGCCGGCGCAGTAGCGCGCGTATCCGGGCCAGCAGGACCTGGTCGGAAAAGGGCTTGGTTACGTAGTCGTCCGCGCCGGTCTCGAACCCGATCACCTTGTCGGCCTCGTCGCCCTTCACCGTCAGCATGATGACGGGGATGTCGGCCGTGGGGGCATGGGCGCGCAGCCGGCGGCAGACCTCCTCGCCGGGCAGGTCCGGCAGCACCAGGTCCAGCAGCACCAGCGCCGGGCGCTTTGAAAGCACCAGCGCCAGCGCGTCATAGCCCGTCCGGGCCACGAGCACGGGGAAGCCGGCGGCTTCCAGCAGTTCGGTCAGGCGGTCCAGCACGGCCTCGTCGTCATCCACGCAGAGTATGAGCGCTTCCACATGACCACCTCCCGTTCATCGGCGTGGTGTCGGTCGCAGGTGGGGGTCAGGCGGTCTCCGTCAGCTTGTAGCCGACGCCCCTGACGGTTTCGATCATGGCGGCGTCGTCGCCCAGTTTCTGGCGGATGTGTCGGATGTGTACGTCTACGGTCCGGGTCTCGCCGTAGTATTCGTGGCCCCAGATGCGGTCCAGCAGGAAATCCCGGGAGAGCACCCTTCCGGGGGAAGAGGCCAGCGCCTTCAGCAGCTCGTACTCCTTCAGGGTCAGCACCATCTTCTCCCCGTTGCGGAACGCCTCGTAGTTTTCGCTGTCGATCAGGATCGGGCCGACCTTGATCCGGTCGCTCAGTCCGCCGCTGTAGGCGCGGCGCAGGATCGCCCGTACCCTGGACGCCAGCTCCCGCTCGGAATAGGGCCTGGTCACAAAGTCGTCCGCGCCGTACTCGAAGGCGAGGACGGCGTCCACCTCGTCGGTGGATTCGGTCAGCACCAGTATGGGCACGGTGGAGATCGAACGCAGCGTCTTGATCAGCTCAAGGCCGTCGATGTCGGGCAGGTGGAGATCGAGTATGATCAGGTCGGCGTTGCTGTTGATCGTGTCCAGCCCGGCGTGGGTGGTATGTACGGTATACCCGGATGCGGAGAGGGACGCGGAGAGCGAATCGAGCAGGTCCTGTCGGCTGTCAACACACAGTATGGATGGCTTCGGCATGTCAATCCCTCCTTTCTCAGTGGTCACTTCCTTTCAATCAAAAGAAACGTTTGCTTTTATGTTATGATTATAACATGACGTGATGAATATTTGCAAGATGCGCGTCAAATTTAACAATTGTATGAACCGGTCAATTCTCGCTTTCCGCCAGCGGCGGGGCGAACTTCTCCATGTGCATGCGCAGGTTGACGCAGCTTCGCAGCAGCCGGGCGGCCTCGGGCCACTCGGGGCGGTCGGCAAGCAGCTGGAATTTGTCGAACTGGGTGCGGGGCAGCTTCATCAGGATGCGCCGCGCGCCGTTGGATATCCCAGGGGCGGGGGAGTGGCAGCTCAGGCACACCGCGCCGCCCAGCTCGGGATCGAAGCGGGCGTCGCCGTTCACGGGCCGGCCGCAGAGCATGCAGGCGTCCATCCGGGGGGAAAGGCCCATCAGCCGCATGAAGTGGGCTTCGAAGGCGAAGGTCACCAGTTCCGGCGCCAGCTCGCCGTAGTTCAGGTGGGCCAGCGCTCGCAGCGTGGTGATGAACAGCTCCGGCGCGGGGGTGTCGGGCAGGATCGCCGTGTCCAGCAGCCGCAGCCAGTACACCCCGTGGCGCAGCCGGTCGTAGTCGGCTCGCAGCTCGAAGTAGCTGTCGGAGATCTGGCACTGCTCCAGCGAGAAGCGTTCTTTGTGCTGGTACAGCTGGAATTCGCCGCTGGTGAAGGGCTCCACGGCGTTGACCAGCGGCGACTTCGGCCTGCGGCAGCCCCGGGCGATGGCGTCCACCCGGCCCATTTCCGGCGAGAAGATGGTGACCATGCGGTCGTAGTCGGAATAATCCGCCCGGCGCAGCACCAGCCCGGAGGTGGTGATGACAGCCATGTTACTCCTCGTAGCCCAGCGCCCGCAGGTCGCCGGTCCGGTTGCGCCAGTCCTCCCGCACCTTCACCCACAGCTTCAGGTTGACCTTCGTGCCCAGCAGCCGCTCGATGTCGGCCCGGGCCTCGCTGCCGATGGTGCGCAGCATCGAGCCCTGCTTGCCGATGATGATGGACTTGTGGCTGGCCCGCTCGCAGTACACGTTGGCGTGGATCTCGGTCAGCGTGTCGGAGATCTTCTGGATCTGCAGCATCTCCACGCCCACGCCGTGGGGCACCTCATCCCGCAGGTTGCGCAGGGCCTTTTCCCGGATGATCTCGGCGCACATCACCCGCTCGGGCTGGTCGGTGATCATGTCGTCGGGGAAGTACTTCGGCCCCTCGGGCATGGCCTCGATCAGCAGCTTTAAGAGCAGGTCCACGTTCTCGCCGGTGCGGGCGGAGGTGGAAACGATCTGGTCGTAGCCGCAGTCGTGCAGCTGGGCCAGCTGGGGAAACAGCTTCTCTTCGGGCACGATGTCGATCTTGTTCACCGCCAGGAACTTCGGGCAGTTCATCTTCGCGATGTCCTGCATCACGGCCATGTCGCCCGCGCCGATGTGCTGGCCGTCCACCACGCACAGCACCGCGTCCACGCCCTCCCGGGCGTCGCTGGCGGACTTCATCATGTATTCACCCAGCTTGGTGCGGGGCTTGTGCAGGCCGGGGGTATCGACAAACACGATCTGCCAGTCCTCGCCCGTCGCCACGCCCAGCAGCTTGTTGCGGGTGGTCTGGGGATGGTTGGAGATGATGGCCACCTTCTCACCGACAAAGCGGTTCATCAGGCTCGACTTGCCCACGTTGGGGCGGCCAAGTATGGCCACGAAGCCGGAACGGAATTTCTTATCAGACAACGGTATTTCCTCCATGCGCCTTAAGGCGATAATTATTCAATATAATTATAGCACACGCGCTGAAAATATACAATCGAACAAATGTTTGACATTCGGGAGGCTGTGCGGTATAATGGTGGCAGATGAATTGTGGAAGCGGACGGAACCCCTCCGGCTCGCTGCGCTCGCCACCTCCCCTTTCAGGGGAGGCTCTCAAGACAGCGGGCAAGGACTCAAAAACTCTTCTGTAGACGTAACTGTTCAGTCCTGGATGTATCTGTAGCTTCTGTGGCGGCCCAGGGGTCGCCGCTACAGGCGTCGTCTATAGTAGCACGGCGCTTGCGCCGCCTCGACTGAACAGTTGCCTGGAGACTGTCAAGAACATCGGGCAGGGCAGCTGTCAAGAGCATCGGTCAGGGAGCAGAGCCTCCCCTGAAAGGGGAGGGTGTCCCGCTGAAAGCGGGGTCGGAAGGGTTCTGCACGCGACATTGTAAAGGGAGGCTTCCAATATGCGCCACACCCATCGTTACCAATCCCCGCTGGGGGAAATACTGCTCGCCGCGGACGACGTCGGCCTGATGGGGCTGTGGTTCGTCGAGAACCAGCGGCACATGGGGGAGGGGCTCTCCCCTGAGGCCGAGGAGAAGCCCTCGCCGTTCTTCGACGAGGCCGTCCGCTGGCTGGACATCTACTTTGCCGGGCGCGATCCCGGGTTCACGCCGACCCTGCACCTGACCGGATCGGCCTTCCGCAACCGGGTGGGGGCGCTGCTGCTGGAAATTCCCTACGGGCAGACCGTCACCTATGGCGACCTCGCCCGGGCCATCGCCCGGGAGCGGGGGCTCGAGCGCTTTTCCAGCCGCGCGGTGGGCGGCGCGGTGGGCCATAACCCCATATCGCTGATCGTGCCCTGCCACCGGGTGATCGGCAGCGACGGCAGTCTAACCGGCTACGGCGGTGGTATCGAACGCAAGACTGCCCTTTTGAAGCTGGAAGGCATATCCGTCGGGGAATGAACCCGCCCCGTCCCCGGCGCATACCATGAAGTATGGAGGCGATGGGGATGGGACGCTCTTGCGGCAACGGGCCGACAAACGGCGGCGCGCGGGTGGCCGGGATCGTGCTGATGGCGGTCGGCGTGCTGATGTTCCTGATATTCGTGCCCCGCTGGGTGTGGACCTCCGCGCTGGGCATCTGCCTGATCAGCGTGGGTTTCCTGCTGTGGCGCTTCAGCGAATGATCGGGACCGCCGGTGAAATGTGACATAAATCGCGCATTTCGGGTGAATTCGCTGTGCGTGGCGGGATTTGTGCTATAATAGGCATATACAAGGGAGGTATATGCCTTGCTGTACATGATAATCGCCCTGGTGACGCTGGTGATACTGGCGGCATGGCTGATATGGCAATGCAGGAACCTGCACGTCAACCTGACGAAGACCCAGGCGCACCTGCAACAGATGAACAACGAGCGTGCCAGACGGCAGAACCTCCAACAGGTGCTGGAGCGCCGGGAGGCGGAGATTCGCCGCCTGCGCCGGCGGCTGGATACCTTCGAGAGCGACATCCAGGAGATGGAGAGCCGGACCAGCGATTTGAACATGTCGCTGTTTCGGGAGAGCGGACTGCGCATCCTCGCGGAAAAGGAGGAAGGCGCGAACCGCCTGAAGCTGGAGCAGCTGGAGAAGCAGGTCAGCGAGGGGCGGCGGAAGCTGCGCCAGCAGCAGGACGAGTCCGCCGAGACCATCCGGCGCATGCAGGACCTGATCAACACCCAGGAGAAGGAGATCGCACGCCTGCGCCAGGCCAACGCCCGCCGGATCAAGCGGCCCGCCGCCGATTCACAGCTTGAGAACCAGATTACCCTGGACGACGTGCTGGGGAAGTGACGCCAAAGGCCATGTCGGCACGCCGACATGGCCTTTGGCATGGGAACAGAATAGAGTTTAGAGTGGAGAGTTTAGAGTTTAGAGATAGTTTGCGGAAGCCGCGGGTTCGCTGGAATAATGGAAATCCGTCAGGATTTCGACCACATCTAAACTCCAATCTCTAAACTCTTAAGGAAATACCGCACAATGCTCGCGGCCCATTAGCGGGTGAATTTCAGCCGCTTGCTGCCTGCAAAAATCTCGATTACCCGCCAGGTAACCTTCAATTATGCAGTTCGCAATCGACTAAAATTCCCTCCGCTACTGGACCACTCGATTATGCGGTATTTCCTTAAAATAATTCCATTCATCTGCGTTAGAGCCTACAATCAGCTGCACTCCGCTTTTTGCGGCATCCTCGAAGGCCTTGTCCAGATCCTCCGGAATGATGTCACCATCC
>JAZSAA010000412.1:0-20532 GCA_045601625.1 Clostridia bacterium
ATCGAGCAGGAGCTGATCTCGGCGGGCAAGGACGTCCTGGAGCTGACGAAGAAGGTACAGAAGATGCCGGGCCTGGCCTACGACGCGCTGAACAACGCGGTGAAGGGCCGGCTGAAGCTGAACTTCGAGCTGACGGGCTACGAGGAGATTCTGAAGAGCCTGGGGGACACGGCAAAGAGCATCGTGCTGGCGCTGTTCGCCTGCGTGCTGTTCCTGGGGTCGGCGATCCTGTCCACGGCGGACATCAATCCCAAGACCCCGGACGGCCAGCCCCTGGTGGCCGCGGCGGGGCTGGTCTTCTCCGTCGCCCTGGGGATCTATACGATCCGGCACATGTCAAAGAAGAAATAATCCCTCCGGGGCGGCTGCGGACGCATGGAAGAGGCCCCTGACACGGCACGCGCGTTTTGGAGGTGACAAGACGTGCACCCACTGAAATACCGTAAAGATGATGACGGGTTGACCATCATGCTGGGCGACAGGCTGGATTTCGGAAACGCGAAACGGGTGGAGGCGGAAATCCAGGCGCTCGTCAAAAGCTGTCCGGGCGGGGCTGTCACACTGGATTGCTGGAACCTGGAGCTGATCAGCAGCGCCGGGCTGCGAGTGGTTCTTCGGCTGAAGCAATCCGGAAGCGATATGAGGCTGATCAATGTGAACCCGGTCGTGTTCGATGTGCTTCAAAACACCGGCTTCACGGAACTGATGGACGTGCAGAGGGCCTATCGCGTCATGTCGGTCAAGGACTGCGAGAAGATCGGGGAAGGCGCGAACGGGGTCGTATACCGCTACGACGCGGATACCATCGTCAAGAGCTTCTGGGACCCGGATTCGCTGCCCGATATTCGCCGGGAGCGTGAACTGGCGCGCGAGGCCTTTGTGCTGGGCGTGCCCACCGCCATCTCCCTCATGTGGTGCGCCTGGAGGAGGGCGGCTTTGGAGCGGTGTACGAGCTGTTGGACGCGAAGAGCTACATCAGGGCGCTTACAGACGGGGATAGGACGCTGGACGAGCTGGTGCGCATGAGCGTCGAGCTGCTCAGGCTCATCCATTCCCGCAGGGTCAGGCCGGAGACGATGCCGGACATGCGAGGCATCGCCCTGGGCTGGGTGGACGACGTGCGCGCGCTGCTGCCGCCGGAGGAATTCGAGAAGCTCCGGGGGCTGGTGGAGGCCGTGCCGCAGGACATGCACATGATCCATGGGGATTACCATTTCAAGAACATCATGCTTCAAAACAACGAGAGCCTGCTGATCGATATGGATACCCTCTGCCACGGGCATCCGATCTTCGAGCTCGCCTCCATGGTCAACGCCTACAGGGGTTTTTGGGAGGCAGACCCGGAGGAGAGCAGGCGTTTTCTGGGCATTCCCGCCGAGACGGCGGCGGAGATCTGGGACAAGAGCCTGCGCAATTACCTGGGCGGCGCGGACGAAGCCGCGATCCGGTCTGTGGAGCAGAAGGCCATGCTGATTGGCACCTGCGCATCATGCGCCGCGCGCACCGCAGAAAACAGACGAACACCCCCCTTGGGCAGGCGGTCTATGACAACAGCCGCCGACGGGTCTCGGAGCTGCTGGGGGTCGTGGATTCGCTGACCTTCTGATGGGGGACGAAGCTATGGGCAATTTCTCTGAAATATCGAAACTGAAGGAGTTGCGCGATGCCCGCGCGGACGCCGCCGGTTCGGGCGATGCCGGGACGGAGGACGTCAGCCTCCTGTATCGGGGCGGCTTCGGCCTGATCTGCCTGCTGGCGCTGGCCAGCCTGGTGATGCTCAAGCTGTTCGGCAACGACGATATGCCGTCCGCCTGGGCGTTCAGCGTGGGCATCGAGGCCTTCAGTATTCTGGTCAGCGCGATCGTCTGCTATTGCTACATGCAGGACCCCGACAGCTCCGAGGCGCATACGGCGCTGTTCGCAGAGCTGCTGGTGGCCGATACGGTGGGCCTGTTCCTGGACGAGGTCGCATGGCTGGTGCAGGGCAGGGCGGGCTTTGCTGCGGCGAATACCATCGCCAACACGCTCCTGTTCCTGGACAACTGCTTCATCGTGATCCTGTTCTGGCGATACGGAGCCTATATCCTGCAAATCCCGGAGAAGACGGCGCATGCGGTGAACCGCATCCTGTCCTGGCTCTCCGCGCTGATCGAAGTGGTGCTGGTGGTGAACTTCTTCAAACCGCTGCTGTTCAGCGTGGACGCCCAGGGGGTCTATCGCCGTGAGGCGCTGTTCCCGCTGGCCCTGGCGCCGGTGCTGGTGGTGCTCCCGCCGCTGTTCCGGGGCTTCAGAGGCTACAACGGGCCGGAGAAGGTCAAGCACGTGGCGAGGCTCTTCTTCGCGCTGCCGCTTGTCGGGGTGGCGATGACCTGCGTGGAGTTTGGCGTATCCATACAGTACAGCGCCGTGCTGCTGTCGATCCTGCTGGCGCTGGGCGTCATCGTGGCGTACCGGGGCAAGCGCATGACTGCGACGCGCACCGAGCTGGGTATGGCGGCGCAGATTCAGGAATCCATGCTGCCCGGCAGCTTTCCCGCCTTCCCGGACCGCCCGGAGTTCGATCTCCATGCCAGCATGGACCCGGCCAGGGAGGTGGGCGGCGATTTCTACGACTTCTTCCTGATCGATGACGACCACCTGGCGCTGCTGATCGCGGACGTGTCCGACAAGGGCGTGCCCGCCGCGCTGATGATGATGTCGGCGAAGATGCTCATTCACTATCGCGCCTGCCGGGGCGGCACGCCGGGGCAGATCCTGATGGACGTCAACGACGAGCTGTGCGACAAGAACGAATCGGGCATGTTCGTGACGGTGTGGCTGGGCATACTGGATACCCGGGACGGCACGCTGACCTGTGTCAACGCCGGCCACGAAAACCCCGCCGTGAAGCGCTCCGGCGGCGTGTTCCGCCTGTTCCAGGACAAGCACGGCCTCGCCCTGGGCGTCATGCCGGGGATGAAGTACCAGGATTACACGCTGCAATTCAATCCGGGAGATTCGATATTCGTCTACACGGACGGCGTGCCGGAGGCCAACAATCCCGCCCGGGAGCTCTATGGCGCCCAGAGGCTTGAGCGCGCCCTGAACCTGCGGGACTATGCTTCCCCGAAGGACGTCCTCGAGGGCGTTCGCGCGGACGTGGATGAATTCGTGGGTGACGCAGAGCAATTTGACGATTTGACGATGCTGTGCATGGCGTACCGCGGTGGGCGCCGGGAAACGATCGAGTGAGGTGTATTGAGATGAAGACGGATGTCATGATCATATCCAACGACGGAAGCAACATGGAAGCGGTGCTCGACCAGGTGGACGCCCTGGCGACCTACAAGGGGCTTTCCCCGAAAAACGCGCTGCACCTTCACCTGCTGGCGGAGGAAACCATGGCGATGATGCGGGCGATCACGGGCGAGGCAAGCGGCGAATTCTGGATCGAGGACCGGGACAAGGTGTACGAGCTACACCTGAAGGTCGAAACGCTGATCGACGCGGCCAGACGCGAACAGCTGCTTTCAGCCTCCACCACGGGCAGGAACGAAGCCACACGGGGCTTCATGGGGAAGCTCCGCACCTTCTTCCAGCCGTCGGCGGACGCCCCCACGTTCGCCTCCGGCTTTGCCGGCGGCGCCCCGCAGATGTACGGCAGCTATGAGTGGTCCATGGAGGATTAACGGGAACAGCTCAGGCAGTATCGGGCGCAGAACGCCGAAGGCAGCCAGGAGGCCTGGGACGAGCTGGAAAAGTCGGTCGTCTCCCGCGTGGCGGACGACGTCAGGGTGAGCATCATGGGCCGGACGGTGGAGGTGACCATCGTGAAGGAGATGGCGTAACGGCCCATGAAGGGCCCGACGGCATGACGCCGATCTCCTTCCGCAGGGGCGTCGGGCCATTACCGGGGGACAATTGTCGCCGCGATATCGATAATGCCTTGCAGGAAAACAGGACGCTGCCGTGGAATTTAAACAGTAGGTATCTGCTTCTTCGTTTGTACTTTGTGACTGAGGAGGCCATATGAGAACACGAGCATACCGGTGTAAGAGGAGCGCGCGCCGGGGCAGGCTTTCCGGGCGAATTGCCGCGGCCCTTAGCGCGGCGTTCCTGCTGGCGTCGCTGTTGCCCGTTTTGTCCGGCACGGGCCGCGCCGAGGCCGGAATCACGGATAAGGCGCAGCTGAACCAGGCCGGAAGACGGGTGGGCGTCAGCACGGGCAGCGCGTCTTCGCTGATCGTGGAGAAGGAATTCTCCGACGCGGAGATCGTCTACTTCGAGGACAACGCCACGGCCTATGAAGCGGTGGCCCAGGGCAAGATCGACGCCTATGCCTTCGACCGGGTACAGATGAGAATGGCCATCGACAACGGTCGAAGGGGCGTGCACCTGCTGGACGAGAACCTGGACGAAACGGTGAAGGTGGCCGTCGGCATCTCCCCGAAGAGCGCCATACCGGGCTTCCAGGACAAGCTGGGCGAATTCATTGCCGAAATCAAGCGGGACGGGACGCTGGACGAAATGTACCGCCGATGGACCGACCTGGGCGACGAGACGATGCCGGACATCGAGATGCCCGCGACCCCGAAGTATCACCTGACGGTGGGTACCGCCGGCATCGTGCCGCCTTTTTCCTACTATGTGGGCAGCGAGCTGAACGGCTTCGACATCGAGATGGCCTATCGCTTCGCGGCATGGCTGGACGCGGACCTGGCGTTCAAGGTGTACGACTTCGGCGCGATCGTGCCGGCGGCCGTATCCGGCGACGTGGACTGCATCATGTCCAACCTGAATGTCACCGCCGAGCGCTTGGAGGCGATCCCGTTTTCGGAGGTCATCTATGAAAACCGGGTCGGCATCATGGTGCGGGGAGAAGCGCCGGACAACGGGGCCCGGACGACGGCCTCCGCCATCGACCGGCTCAACGGCAAGGTCATCGGCTCCGCCACCGGGACGACCTACGACGAGATCGTCAAACGAAGGCTGCCGGACGTCACGTTCAGCTACTTCAACACCTACAGCGACATGGTCGCCTCGCTGACCGCCGGAAAGATCGCCGCCTTCGCCTGCGACGAGCCGGTGTTGCGCGGCATACTGGCCCAGAACGGCCAAGTGGCGATGCTGCCGGAGTACCTGGATACGTTTGAATACGGGTTCATATTCGGGAAGGACCGGAAGGGAAGGGCGCTGTGTGAACAGATGTCCGAATTCATACGGGAGATAAAGGCGGACGGCACGCTCACGCAGCTGGAGGATAAGTGGTTCGACGGCAATGTGGAGGGGGCTGAGATGCCGGACATCAACGCGCTGAGCGGAGAGAACGGAACGCTGACCCTGGCCCTGGACGCGATGAATCCGCCCTTCGAGTTCATGCGTGGCGAAGCGTTCGCCGGCTTCGAGGTCGAGCTGGCCATCCGGTTCTGCGAAAAATTCGGATATGGCCTGAGCATCAGCGATATGGAATTCGGCGCGATCCTCACCTCCGTGCAGGCGAACAAGGCGGACTTCGGCGCGTCGACCATCAGCATCACCGAGGAGCGGAAGCAGAGCGTGGCGTTCTCGGAGCCCTATTATTCAGGCGGCACGGTGCTGGCGGTGCTGAAGGACAGCGTCGAGGCCGCCGCGACGTCGTTCAGCAGCTTTTCCGACATCGAGGACAAGCGCATCGGCGTCACCACCGGAAGCGTGCAGGCCCTGCTGACCGAGGAACGCTTTCCCAATGCGCGCCTGTCCTATTTCTCCACCACCGTGGACATGTTGAACGCCCTGAGGGCCCACAAGATTGACGCCTTTGCCGAGTCGGATTTGCTGGTCAAATACCTGATGGTGGATACCCCCGACATCACCTGCCTGGACGAGCCCCTCGGCGACAGGATGAAGGTGGCGGCGATATTCCCGAAGACGGACGAAGGCCGGCGCCTCTGCGACGAATTCAGCGATTATCTCCGGCAGATCCGCCAGAACGGGGTCTATGACGAGATCCTGGATACCTGGCTCGGCGAGGATGAATCCAAACGGGTCATCCCCGATCTCGACAGGCTGCCTGCCACGAAGGGCGTCCTCCGGGTGGCCGCGGGCAACACGGACATCCCGTTCTCGTTCATCAAGGACGGGAAGCCGGCCGGCCTGGACATCGATACCGTCGTCCATTTCTGCAGGGAGAAGGGCTATGGGCTGAAGCTGGCGTATACCGACTTTGCCGGCATCCTGCCCGCGGTGGTCAGCGGGAAGGCGGACTTCGCCTGCGGCGGCATCGCCTATACGGAAGAGCGCGCGCAGAGCGTGCTCTATTCCGAACCCACCTTTGAAGGCGGCTCGGTGATCGCGGTATTAAAGGATGAAGCATCGCCGGCCAAGGCTGATACGCCGCCGACCAGGGCTGAAGCCGCCGCCTCCTTCCGGGCCGGCGTTGCCTCCAGCTTCAACAAGACCTTCGTTCGGGAAGACCGCTGGCGGTTGTTCCTGAGGGGCGTCGTTACCACGCTGGCCATCACCGCCGCGTCCATTTTCTTCGGCACCGCCCTCGGCTTCCTGGTGTTCATGCTCTGCCGCAACGGCAACAGAGTGGCCAACGGGATCGCCCGCTTCAGCCTGTGGCTGGTGCAGGGCATGCCGATGGTGGTATTGCTGATGATACTGTACTACATCATATTCGGGTCCATCGCCATCAGCGGCATCTTCGTGGCGGTGCTGGGCTTCACCCTCACCTTCGGCGCCTCGGTATTCGGACTCCTGAAGATGGGCGTGGGCGCGGTGGACGCCGGACAATACGAGGCCGCCTACGCGCTGGGCTATTCCAACCGGCGCACGTTCTTCAGGATCATACTGCCCCAGGCGCTGCCCCACGTGCTGCCGGCCTACAAGGGCGAGATCGTTGGGCTGATCAAGGCCACCGCCGTGGTGGGCTACATCGCCGTGCAGGACCTGACAAAGATGGGCGACATCGTGCGCAGCCGCACCTACGAGGCGTTCTTCCCGCTGATCGCGGTGACGGTCATCTACTTCGTACTGGAGGGCATCATCCGGCGCGTGATCAGCCTGGCCTCGAAGTGTCTGAATCCCAGGCGCAGGAAACCCAAGGACATCCTGAGAGGGGTGAAAATCGATGATCAGGATTGAGCACCTGAAAAAGGTATACCCGAACGCGACGCCCCTTGAAGATGTCAGCGTGACCATCAACGACGGCGACGTCATCTCCATCATCGGCCCCTCGGGGACGGGCAAGAGCACGCTGCTGCGCTGCATCAACATGCTGGAGAAGCCCACGGACGGACATATCTGGGTGGATGACGAGGAGATCACGTCCCCGAAGTGCGACGTCAACCGCATACGCCGGAAGATGGGCATGGTGTTCCAGTCCTTTAACCTGTTCGGCCATCTGACCGCCATTGAAAATATCATGCTGGCCCCGATGGACCTGTTGAAAAAGTCCAAGCAGGAGGCCTATGACGAGGGCATGCGGCTTTTGCGCATGGTGGGACTGGCGGAAAAGACCCTGAATTACCCGGACGAGCTCTCCGGCGGGCAGAAGCAGCGCATCGCCATCGCGCGGACCCTGGCGATGGACCCGGAAGTGATCATGCTGGACGAGCCCACCAGCGCCCTGGACCCGACGATGGTGGGGGAGGTGCAGGCCGTCATCCGCAACCTGGCCAAGACCGGGAAGACGATGATGATCGTCACCCACGAGATGGCCTTCGCGCGGGCGATCTGCAATCGCGTGTTCTATATGGACGAGGGCGGCGTCTACGAGGACGGGACGCCGGAGCAGATCTTTGAGCATCCCAGGCGCGAGAACACCCGCCGCTTCGTGCACAGGCTCAAGGTGCTGGAGCTGGATATCGAGAGCCGCGACTATGACTTCCTGGACAAGGCGTCGCAGATCGACAACTACTGCCGAAAGAACCAGATCCCGCCGAAGCTGGCCGCGCACATACAGTTGGCCTTCGAGGAGACGGTACAGCAGCTCGTGCGCATGCTGAAGAATCCCCGCGTACAGGCGGCTTGCGAGTATTCGGAGAATACCGGCAGCGCCGAGTGGACGATTCGCTATGCCGACCCCTACCTGGATGTGATCAAGTCTGGGGACGAGCTGGCGCTGGCGGTGCTGAAGGGCGCGACGCAGGACATCGAATATGTCCGGGAGGCGGACGCCCAGCTGCCGAACGTGCTGCGCCTCGTGGTCAGCCATGACTGAGCCCTGCACCCGTTTCCCGCGGCGATATGCCGTTCAATGGATGAATCTGGTGAAACAAAAAACGATCAGAGAGGTGTGAACATGAGAAAACTGAAGCGCAGCCTGTCGATCCTGCTGGCCCTCCTGCTGGCGCTGACCGCCCTCAGCGGCGCGGCCCTCGCCCAGGAAGCGGCGGATTCCCCGTTTGCCCTGTGGAACCCGGACGCCCCGGCGCTGCAGGCGCTGACCGATTACGTGACGGCGGTGACAGACCCCGATTCGCCGGATTTCATTCCCGAGGCGGACCGCATCGCCACCTTCGACATGGACGGCACGCTGATGGGCGAGCTGTTCCCGACCTACCTCGAGGTGGTCCTGCTGGCGGAGCGCATCCTGCGGGACCCGACCTACCAGCCGGACGCGGAGATGCTGGAATTCGGCCGCATGACCCGGGAGCACGCGCCGGACAAGTCCTTCCCGTCGGACTACGACTATGAATTCTCCTACCACCAGGCCAGGGCCTTCGCCGGCATGACGCTGGACGAGTATGCCGACTTCATCCGCCGCGTCCTGGCGCATGAGGCGGACGGCTTCGAGGGCATGACCTACGGCGAGGCCTATTACAAGCCCATGGCGGAGGTGGTGAAGTACCTCCAGGCCAACGGCTTCAAGTGCTATATCGTCACGGGCAGCGACCGCTTTATCTACCGCGTCTTCGCGGAGGACATTCTGAACATCCCTCCCGAGAACATCATCGGCTCCGACACCGCGCTGGTGGCCCGGGACCAGGGCGACACGGACGGTATCGAGTATGAATTCACCGGAAACGACACGCTGGTGCGCTCGGACAGGCTGATCATCAAGGATCTGAAGACCAACAAGGTGGCGCAGATCGCCCAGGAGATCGGCCGGCAGCCGGTGCTGTCCTTCGGCAACAGCTCCGGCGACGTCAGCATGCACAACTACGCCCTGCACAACAACCGCTACAAAAGCGCCGTGTTCCAGCTGATCGCCGACGACGACGCCCGCGATTACGGCAACCCGGAAAAGGGCCCGGCCTTGCGCGAGAAGTGGGAGGGCATGGGCTTCAACGTGATCTCCATGCGCGACGACTTTAAGACCATCTACGGCGAAAACGTCAAGAAGACCGGCACATTCCACTGGCTGGAGGACTTCGCGGAGAACCGCGTTCCCGCCGACGCCGCGGCGGATGACGACGAGCCCTATGCCCTTGACAAAATGGTGGTGCTCAGCCGCCACAACATCCGCTCGCCGCTGTCCGGAAGCGGCTCGCTGCTGGGCGACATCACGCCCCACGAGTGGTTCCAGTGGACCAGCAACCCCAGCGAGCTGAGCCTGCGCGGCGCGATGCTGGAGACCCTGATGGGCCAGTATTTCCGGCTGTGGCTGGAGAAGCAGGGCCTGTTCCCGGAGAACTACCGGCCCGGGGACGGCGCGGTGCGGTTCTACGCAAACGCCAAGCAGCGCACCCTGGCCACCGCCCGCTATTTCTCCGCGGGCCTGCTGCCGGTAGTGGACGTGCCCGTCGAGAGCCATGCCGAATACGATACCATGGACCCGGTCTTCAACCCCGTGCTGACCTACATGTCCGAGGCTTACGAGCAGGCGGCGCGGGACCAGATCGCCGAAAAGGGCGGCGTGGCCGGCCTGAGGGGCATCCACGCGAAGCTGCTGGACGCCATCGGGCTGCTGATGGACGTGACCGACATGGAACAGAGCGAGGCCTACCGGGCGGGAAACTACGGCGACCTGCTGGCGGATGACACCACCGTCGTGCTGGAGCAGGGCAAGGAGGCCGGCATGCCCGGCCCCATCAGGACGGCCACCTCCGTGGTGGACGCGCTGACCTTCCAGTTCTACGAGATGGCGGACGAAAGGGCCGCGGCCTTCGGCCACGACCTGACTGTCGAGGACTGGCGGAAGCTGCACACCATCGTGGATACCTACACGGACATGCTGTTTGGCACGCCGCTGATTGCCGTCAACGCGGCCCATCCGCTGCTGGAGGCGCTTCGCGCCGAGCTGACGAACGGGGACAGGAAGTTCAGCTTCCTCTGCGGCCACGATTCCAACGTCGCAAGCGTCCTTGCAGCCCTGGGCGTGGAGGCGTACCTGCTGCCGGAAACCGTGGAGCAGCACACCCCCATCGGTGTGAAGCTGACCTTCTCCCGCTGGCTGAACGGGCGCGGCGAGGCGTATTACACCGTCGAGCTCATCTACCAGAGCACGGACCAGCTGCGGGGCATGACGCCGCTGTCGCTGGACAACCCGCCGATGCGCTACGCGCTGCACTTTGAAGGCGTGCCGGAGAACGCGGACGGCATGATCGCCGAGGCGGACCTGCTCAAGCTGCTGGACGGCGCGATCGACGCATACGACGCCCTCGCTGCGGAATACGGCGCGGACGGGGCGCTGGCGCCTGCGGCATAGCCGGCTGCGATAGCTATGGACAAAGGCCTCTGTGCGTTGGTATAATAGCGGTAAGTCCATACAGGGGGAGAGGGCGTGGGCACAAAGAAAGTCCACTGCCGGAGAATACCGGCACAGAACGGCGCTTCCGCTTTGCCCGCTGCCTCATGCCCCCTCACATTGAACCGGCAATTTTGCGGGCATCTTTTCCACCCTGGCTGTGTCAAGCCCCTCGGCTTGCCGGCAGCCGTGAACCGGCCCGACGGGGATCGGGCCCCCATGACCCGGGCGAGCACGCTGCCCGGGTCGTGATCGAATGCGCCTGCGCGGAGTAATGGCGTGAATACGGCGTTGAAAGCGTCGCGCGGACGAGGATTGCGTGAGGAAAGGCGGTTTATGACCATGAAACCGACAAAGACCAAGAGCATGGCAGGTAGTTGATCTATGCGCTGGTGGTTGTCCTTCTCTGTTTGACAGCCGTCGAGCTCTTCAGGCTGGATTACGGCCAGTGGAAGGCGAAGGAGCAGTCGCTGTGCCAGATCAAGCTGGACTCCACGGCCGAGGCGATGCGGATCATGAAGGATCTCCAGGACGACTCGAGGGCCTCCTACGATCGCCACAGGCAGAATAAAATCAGCTTTACGACCGATATGCTCTCCGAATACTGCACGGAAGACGGATATACCGGCCCGCGGCTGTTTGACGACGGCGCCGTGGTCGAGCTGTAAAACGATCAGGTTCTCTGGCCGGAGGGCGTTCCAGACGGCCTCGCCGTCCTCAGCGCCGAGGACGTACGGCAGGGCAGGCAGGTCGAGGCCAGCATTCCGGCCGGGACGGATGCCGATGAGCCGGAATCGGGCCAGAACAGCGTCACGCTTCTTTCCGGACGGATCGGCGGGAACTGTTATTACGTGGACTGGACCGAGGTTGACGACAGCCTGGACAATCGCCCCGCGGGCTTCGGCGACGAGGCTTTCCTGAAGAACATCCAGGAGTCCTTTGACGGCGCGCTGCTCATGGTTTCAACAGGGGAGGAGACGCGGCTGCTGATCCATGGGTCCGACGATTATCCCCAAACGGACAACGTCGAAGACCTCGGCATGACCCCGGATATGATCGCCCGGCGGAGCGCGTTTTCGGACGTCGGCGGCGTATCCAGCCTGTGCGTCTACTCCGACCTTGGCCGGGATGGGGCGTCGCTGATCTATGTCAAGCCGCTTCGCGCCCTCTTCATGCGCTGCATGCCCCACGTGATCATGGTGGAGCTGTCGGCGCTGATCATCATCATCACCCTTTGCCACTACCTGCTGACCGTATTTCGCTACATCGACGGCCACAGGCTGACGAAGGAGCAGGCGCGGCGTTATCACCCGAAGCAGCTGCGCCGCACGGTCGTCGCGGCGGGGCTCACCGGCGCGCTGATCATATTCGTCAGCACGGCGCTTCCCGGCAAGACCGTCATGGAATACGGGCTGCCCGAGAAAAGCCTCGCCGATGGCTGTACGGACTTTGCCACCCTCAGGGGCGTGCAGAGCTATGTCACCACCGTCAGGCAGTCGGATGTGTTCTTTATCTACATCATCAAGAACAGCATGCTCTTCAGCAATACGCTGCCCGCGAGCCTGGCTGCCACGCTGGCCTACCTGGTGGTACTGTCGGTTGTCCTCGTCATCTGCCTGAGAAAGTACGACGAGAACGCATTCGGCAAATGTACCTTCGAGGATGGGCAGAACCCCGGGGGCGCAGGCGCGCAGGCCACCAGCGAGGCGCCGGAGGAGTCCTACGGGCTTTCGGAGCTGGCGGTCAACAGGGGAAGGAAGAAGGTCCCCAAGGAGGACAGAACCCCGGAGAGCCGGGTCAAGAGCGTGATCAAGTTCGACATCATATTGCTCATACGCCTGCCGGCCCTGTTCAGCCTGAGGGACGGCGGCACGAGCATCGGAAACGGGACGCTGCTTCAATTCCTGATGAACGGCGACTGGAACGGGGGCTCAACCTGTTCGCGCTATGGCGATTTGATCGGCAGAAACGCGGGCGACTACACAGTGACCGTCAATGCCGTGGACGGCGGCAATTACAAGGGAACCGCCTCCGCGACCTGGACCATCGCACCATCCCGCTTCACCGTCACCGCCAAGGGCTACAGCGGCGTCTACGACGGCCGGGCCCACGGCATTACCGTGGATGTGGGCGAATCTGGCGCGCAGGTGTACTACGGCCTGACAGAGCTGAACGCGAACAACTACAGCACCGTGGGCAGCGCGACGCGCCCGGCGCCCGCCTGGACCGATGCCGGGAAGTACACCGTTTATTATTACGTCGTCGCCGATAACTATGTTCCAAACGCCGTCAGAGGCAGCCGGACGGTTTTCGTCACCAAAGCGGACGCCGACGCCACCGCGCCGAGGACCGTCCCCGGGCTGGTCTACAGCGGGTCGGCGCAGCCGCTGGTGAGCGCGGGCAGCGCGACGGGCGGCCAGATCCGGTATGCCCTCAGCAAGGAGGGACCGTTCAAGCCGGAATTGCCCACCGGCACGAACGCGGGGGACTATGTCGTGTACTACATGACCGCGGGCGACGGCAACCACAACGACAGCGGGGTCGGCGGGCCTGTCATCGTGCGCATCAGCAAGGCCGCGCCAACCGTGACCGCGCCCATGGCAAGGGCCCTGACCTGTACCGGCAGCGCCACCGGCGGCACGATGCTGTACAGCACGGACAACGTGACCTGGAGCGAGGCCGTACCCGTGGGTACGGACTCAGGCAGCTATACCGTGTACTACAGGGTCGAGGGCGACGGGAACCACAGCGACGTGGAAGCGAAGCCCCTGACCGTGGTCATCGAGCCGAAGCCCGAGTCGAAGCCCGAGCCGAAGCCCGAGCCGACCCCCGAGTCGGCCAGGCCGGATTACACCCTGCTGGCGAAGCTGAAGGCTTCGGGCACCGACAGGCGGGCGCTGGACCTCACATGGACGAAGGTCAAGGACGCGGATGGCTACGATATCTACTTTGTCAAGTGCGGCCGAACGCCGAATTATAAAGCGACGGTCAACGCCGGCGACGCCAGACAGTACCGCTTTACCAAGCTGAAGAAGGGCGCGTCCTACAGGCCTATGTCCGGGCGTGGAAGCTCGTCGACGGCTGTAAGACCTACATCGGCAAGCCCAGCCCCGTGGTTCACTCCATCACGTCGGGCTACAATGGCAGCTTCTGCAACGCCCGGTCCGTAAAGGTCAAAAAGTCCGGCGTGACGCTGAAGATCGGCGCCACGGAGCGGATCAGCGCCGTCGTCAGGGGCGTAAAATCCGGCAGGAAGGTCCTTGCGCATTCGGGAAAACTGCGCTATTTCAGCAGTGACCGGAATGTCGCCACGGTGTCCTCCAATGGCAAGATCAAAGCCACGGGCGTCGGCAGCTGTACGATCTGTGTCATGGCCAGCGACGGCGTGTACGCCAGCGTGAAGGTCAAGGTGGTTGACGGGCCGACGAAGGTCCGCTTCAGGAAGCGCAGCTACAGCCTGAAAAAGGGCGGGAAGCTGAAGCTCGCCGGGCAGGTGAGGCTGACGCCCTCGGATATGAAGACCACATACACCTGGTCAAGCTCCGACCCGGCCATCGCCACGGTCAGCGACAAGGGCGCGGTCAAGGGCCTGAAGAAGGGAACGGTGACGATAACGGTCACCGCGAAGAACGGCAGGCAGGCAAAGACGAAGGTCAAGGTAGAATAGAGCGCTTCTGCCGCACGGCTGCGGGGCGGCCTGGTCTGCCGGGTCGCCCCTTCGCCGTCAAGGAATTCCGGCTCTGCCCGGGGGTGGGCGACGGAATGCCGTATATGAATTTATCCTGTCGATGTGAGGAGAATCGTCATGAGAGACAAGCTGATTTGCATCGCCTGCACGCTGATTGTGCTGGCGGCGCTGGCGATGGGATGCGCCATCGCGGAGGCGAACCCCGCCGCCGCTCCCGGCGAGGTCATGTACTTCAACCTGTACGATTTCCGCATTCTCCAGGATCTGCTGGACGCGGAGCGCAACGCCTATGTCATCGATCAGCCCATGCCGGATATCCAGTCGGGGTCCTATTATGTATGCGCGACCCTGATCAACGAGGGCTCTGGCGATCCCGACCAGTTCGGCGTCTACCTGGTCTCTGGCGAGGAGTACCTCGAAGCGCTCGTCGTGGATATGCGTTCCTGGGGCCTGGACGTCACCTGGGATTACGACGACGCCGTCCCGGAGTCGCAGGCGCAGGCCTACGTGCTGCACATCGTGGACCAGGACGGGGAACCTGTGCCCGGCGTGGCGGTCAACTTCTGCACCGATACCGCCTGCACCATGCTGCAATCTGACGGCAGCGGAACGATCTGCTTCGACGGCGCGCCGGATGCCTGTCACGTTCAGCTGCTCAAGGCGCCGGAGGGCTACAGCTTCGATCCCGATTTTGAACTGTACACCGGCAAGGCCTACGGTGAATGGCGGGTGCGCATTTGCAGGGAGGCGACCGGGGAGCCGGACGGGACGGATCAGGCACAGCAGGAGGAAGCGCCCGGCAAGTGAGGGGCGGCATCAGAACGCAAAGGCGTTCGATGGCCTGCGATTGCAGGGACGACAAAACAGGAATCCCGCGCGCGCGAAGCACGCGGGATTCCTGTTTTGATACTGCTCTCAATTAAATTGTAGAAGATCCTTCGCTGCGTTCAGGATGACACCGTTACGCTTGTCATCCTGAGCGCAGCGAAGCGGAGTCGTGCCGCAGGCTTGCATCGCACAGGATCTATTCTATTTCTTATTTGAATAGTATGAGTTCATCGGCATTCATGCTTTGGGCAGAATGACATGGCGGAACCTGCGCCGCAGGATTGTATAGGTTTAGGTTGAGATTGGTATCGATCAGCTGGGCGCTTGCTTCCCGGGCGACCGCTTCAAATGACTCGCAGGGAATCGCCTTGCCGTCTTCGATGCGATAGATGCGGTCCACCTTGCGCAGAGTGTTCAGCCGATGGGCCACTATGACGACGGTGCATTCCGCCATCACCGCGTCGATGGCCGACTGGACCTGCCTTTCGCTGTCCGCGTCAAGGGCGCTGGTGGCCTCGTCGAAAAGTATGATCCTGGCGTCGCGCAACAGCGCCCTGGCGATGGCGATGCGCTGGCGCTGCCCGCCGGACAGGTTCCCGCCGTCCTCGAAGATCTGGCTGTTCAGGCCGTCGGGCAGTGATTTCAGAAGGTCGTCGAGGCCCACGCGCCTGAGGACGTCCAGTACGCGCTCCACAGACACGTATTTTAAGCCGTATACCAGGTTGTCCCAGAGCGTACCGGAGAACAGCACCGTGTTTTGAGGCACTACGGCGACATGACGCCTGAAGCTGTTTTTTTCCAGCATGTCAATATCGACGCCGTCGATTTTGATTTCGCCGCCCTGCTTTGAATACAGCCCCAGGATCAGGTTCATCAGCGTGGTCTTGCCGGCGCCGGATTTCCCGATAAACGCCGCGCTGCCGCCCGCCGGGATGCTCAGGCTTACACCGTCCAGCACTGGGGCCTGGCCTGCGCCATAGGTGAAAACCACGTCGCGCAGTTCTATAGCGCCCTGTACCGGCTCGGGAAGCCGGACGGCGCCGTTTTGCTCCATATCGCGCTCAAACAGGATCTCGTTGACGCTGATCAGGCTGTCGTAGCCCTGGACGATCTGCGGCAGCTCGTCCAGCACCTTCTGCACGCTGTTGATGATCATTTCAAATACGGACTGGAACAGCACCACGGTGCCCACGCTGATGTAACCCCTGTTGGCCAGGAACGCCGCAAAGCAGAGGCAGACCAGCCGGAAGCCCTGAGAACCCCCGTAGGTGATGTTGTTGACCCATACGCCCAGCTGATCGTAGTAGTTGGCCGCGTACTGGACGCTACGGACCTTTGAAAAGATGCGGTTGTATTCGGTCTTCTGCATTCCCTGGGCACGGGTCAGGCGATCCATGTCCAGCATTTCCTTGAAGGCCGCGTTGGTGTTTTCCGTACGTTGACGCAGGTTTGCCTTGCTGGCCATCACGGGCTTCGCGGCGCGCCGGATGAAGAGAACCGCGGCGGGAACGATGATCACGTAGAACAGGAGCATGGGTTTGAACCGTATCCATGCCGTGACGATGACGAAGACGATATCCACGCACAGGTGCAGCACGTCGGTCAGGCGATCGTAGATCAATTGCTGTATGAACTGCACATCCGATATGAGCTTGGACAGCAGCTTGCCCGACTGCGTATTGTTGTGGTAGGTCAGGGACAGCGCCTGCAGCTTTCTCACGAGGGCCATCTTGAAGGCGCTTTCCACCGTCCGGGTGAAGCGGTGGTAGATGTTGGCGTCGATCCAGAAGCAGATCAGGTTGACGAGCAGCGCGATCAACGACCCGAGTATGTTGGCCATGACGGGCCACACAAAGAAGCTGCTGGCGGAGATCGCGGCGTCGATGATGTTGGCCGCGAATACCGGCAGCATCAGCGCGCCGAGGTGCTTCAGCGCCTTGATGAACATCGACAGCACAAAGCGCGCCGGATGCAGCCGGACCAGCCAGACGAGGGGGGAGAGGGGCTTGCCTTGCGTATCGGCGTCGGCATTCTGATAGAATGTATAAAGCTCGTCGCAGAGGTCGCTGTCCCTGGGCGCGTCCAGAAAGACGCGGTAGCAGTTCACTCCCCTGCGATAGCGGAAATCGAAGCTGTTGGAATGCTGGTCGAGGAGGTTTTGCCGGATCTCGGACTCGACGCGGCGGGCTTCGTCGCCGTTGGGCCCCGTAGTCAACGTGTCCGGCTCGCCCGCGGTGCGGATCTCGACGCAGCGATGAGGAAAGCGCCTGACGGACACGGAGATGTCGCGGTAGCCCGCCTGGAAGAGGTGTGCCAGCAATTCCTCGCAGAGCAGGGCGCAAAACAGGGGACAGTCCCGTTCCGTTCTCTCCAGGAAAGTGATGGCATCGGTAATTTCCGACGGTTGCGACAGCTTGTAGAGATGCTTCATTGGTAACCCATGCCTCCGTTTTCATCATTCCTCCGGTCGCTTTCCGATCAGCCGGATGATGGCTGCGTCGTCCGCGGGCCACAGCTTTTTCGCATGGGCGCAGATCCGCCGCCACGATTCGCCCGGTTCCTCGGCGTAGGCCGCGCTGATGGCCTCGTACCCCCATACGCTCTCAGGCGTCATCAGCACCGAAACCGGCATGCCGTAGTCCCGGCCAGCACGGGTCTGCCGCTTTTGGAACCCGGCGATCACCAGGTACAGCTGCATCTGGAGCCCGGTCAGTATTCCCGGGAAATTCTTCTCCCCGCCCTTTCCAAAGCCGGCCATGCGCTTCAGGTCGGTAGAGAGGATGGCCGCGCCGTTGAATTCGGGCTCGTCGGCGGATTCCACATTTATGAAGTGCTCCATGATGGCCTTCTCCCGGGCGGGAGCCCTGCCGCCCTGCCATTTGCCGTCAAAGTCCCAGCCCAGGCGGCGGGCGTTGGCGAAGCGGGGGAGCCATTCCCGGCTGATGAACCCCGCCCTGCCGTCGAAGAACTTGCCGTAAGCGATTTCGTGCCCGGCGGCGATGACCTCCCGCCATTCCCAGGGATCGGTGGAACGGCTTCCCGTCCACCAGGAGGACGCGGCGGTGTGTTCCTCCGCGGAGAAGCCGGGCACCTCGTTGGCGAAGAAGGGGAGGAAACCGATTTCCTCTACCCAGGCCGTCAGGGCGGCGGCAGAGCGTATGCAGTTGGGGTCGCCGGAGCGAAGCCCCTTCATGATCCAATCCGCCATTGTGTGACCTCCTCTCCCGACCTTCGTGTATTGGCGCGCGGGTGCGGTTGGCGCTGCGGCCTTTGTGCTGCCCCTTTCGCATCGGAATACATCCTTCCGCGGTCCATTTTACCATACTCCGCAGGACAGCGCAACAAAAATCCTACATTGTCTGCCTGTTTTCTATCGCCCCGACTGGCCGGGACGTTTTGCTTATGGACAATCCCGTGTTTCTCCTGTATAATGGGTCCATTCCATTGTCTTGGAGGTCGGCAATGAAAAAGTACGGATGGACTGAAAAGGGGATCGTCGGAATGATCTTTGCCCCGCTGGGTTTGGTCTTCCTGATCGTGGGCGCCCTCGTCACGCGCCTGGGGGCGGTGGAGCCAAACGAGCGGCTCGCCTTTCTGATCTGCTTTGTGGGCGTGGGGGCGGTGTTTTTCCTGGTCGGGCTTATCCTGCTGGGACTGGAGCTCAACCGAAGGGCCAGGCAGCGGGCGGCCTTCGAGGGCGGCCGCTACGTGATGGGCAGGATCGTCGGCAGCCGAATCCACACGCAGGTGAACCTGTTCGGGACGCATCCGGTGTCCTACGAGGTGCATTATGCCGATCCGGATACGGGCGTCGTCCACGTGTATTTCAGCCGCTATCTCTACATCAACGCGGACGACCTGCTGGCCAGCGACGAGGTTCCGGTATACATCGACCGCAGCGACAGCCAGGTGGGCTTTGTAGACATCGACGCCGTGCTGCCGAAGGTGGAGGTGCACAGGTGACGAATTGCCGCCTACCCGAAATGGCGTCGCGGCAGGGAGCCGCCGCCGTCACGTGTCCCGGTTCTTTGCGTTAAAAAGGTTAATTAACCCCTTTTCTATTGACGGAAACTGGCAATACAATTATAATCACACAGGGGAAAAGTGGATTTTTGGACGCTTTGTCCGAAATCGACCGGGAGGGGCCTGATGCGCGGGGCTGCCCGTGCGTTCTATGCCAATCCGTGCCGCCTGCCCCCGACCCTCGGCGTCGGGCCTGGCCGGCAGCGGCCTCCCAGATCCATACCATCATTCTCTGCAACCGTCCGGAACGGGACATGTCGACTGCCCCCGCAAGGGCGGGGCACAGCTTCGCCGGGCGGGGGCGATCCCGCATTCGGGCTGCGGCCTGCATGGATGCTTACAAAGGAGGTGGGCAGGGTTCCCGCGTCCCTGGCGTGAATTCACGCCTCAACAGAATCAATTCACAGCAGAAAAGGAGTAATTGATATGAGCATTCTGAGCATTATCCTGGGCGTCCTTCTGATCATCGGCGGCGTTTGCTGCATGTTCACCCCCTTCGCCACCTTCCTGTCCGCCGGCTTCATCATCGCCATGATGATGTTCGTCTACGGCATCGTGGGCGTGGTGCGCTTCTTCCAGAAGGAGTGCGGCGTCCTGGAGCTGATCTCCAGCATACTGGCCATACTCGTGGGCGTGATTGCCATCGTCCGTCCCGGCAGCACCCTCGTGCTCGACGACTTCGTCCTCAACATGGTCTCCGCGTGGCTGCTGGTCAAGGGCTTTATCAACATCATCGTCGCCATCCGCGTGCGGGATGAAGTCAAGGGCTGGGGCTGGGGCGTCGCCGCCGGCGTGCTGAGCATCATTGCCGGTGTGCTCTCCTTCATGCACCCCATGATCACCGCCCTTACGGTGGGCGTCATGATGGGCATGTTCTTCGTGGAGAACGGCATCGATATGATCGTGTTCGGCTCCGCGCTGCGCGCCATCGGGCGTTGATCCGGCAAAGCGGGTTAATCCCGGTTCCATGGAACCGATCAGAACGACAAAATCGTCCGACCGAAGGGCCGGACGATTTTTATACTATTCAACCTAAACCTATACAATCCTGCGGTGCCTTTTTCGCCATACCAGCGTTGAAGCCCCTTGAGTTGCCGCCAGCAAGCCTGCGGGCCTTCGCCTTGGCATGACGAAAAATGCCCTCGCAAGCTTGTACATATTTAGATTGAGATTAGAGTGTGTTTCTAAAATGCCAGAAGTGCATTTGGCTGGAAACTCCGTTGCAGTTACGGCGTCTTTGACTGCATTTCTGCGTTGATTTCCCTTGACTTAGCCCCACTAAGCCTGCGGAAAATCGCCTTGAAATGCAGTCAAATCCACTCGAAACTGCATCTCCTGGCAT
>JAZSAA010000413.1:0-2214 GCA_045601625.1 Clostridia bacterium
TTTGAAAATCCGCGGTTTCGGCCTTCGGCCGAAACTGACTCGCCCGAATTGGAAATTCGATCAAGTCACCAGCCCTGACGGATTTGTTTGATTAAAGGGAAACGGCAGAGGCTTCAACGTTTCTTGATCCCTTGAATCAAAAGAAATCCGTTAGGATTTCCTCCTCCACTAACCACTAAATACTAAATACTAACCACTGAAATTCTGATTTGTCGTCTCCCCGACAAATCAGAATTTGACAATCCGTCCCTCCCATGTTATAATCTCATTGGAAAATTGTTAACAAGGAGGTCACTGTCATGGCGATCATGGAAGGTTGCGAAGCCCAGCACAAGACGCCCAAATTGGAGGAGCGCACCTGCCCCGCCTGCGGCGAGAGCGTCGAGGTCTTTACCCGCCGGGGCCGCATCATCGAGGATACCCCCTGTGACTGCGGCTACGTGTTCAAAGCCGAGGAGCAGCTGGAGCCCCAGCAGCGCAAGGCGCCCAAGGAGTAAACAAAGCCAATAGGCGAGGGACAGGCCGCAAAGGCCTGTCCCTCGCCTATTAATATGCTCTGTTAACGGCCCTTCCCCGGCTTCCGGGCCACACAGTGCAGCCGGAAGAAGCCCCGCTTCTCCCCGCGCTCCAGCGACAGCCCCGCCTTCGCGCACAGCCGGCGCACCTCGTCCACGCCGTAGACGTGCACGTCGCCGTGCCCGGCCAGGTTTATAACGGGCATCTCCACATGGTTGAAAAACCAGCGCACCGGCGCAGTCTTCGCCGTCATGTCCCGAAGGATCAGCCGCCCGTTCGGGCGCAGCACCCGGGAAACGCTGTCGAAGAAGTCCTGCACGATGGGATAATGGTGAAAGCTCTGGCAGCAGATCACCGCGTCGAAGCTGCTGTCCGGGAAGGGCAGCTTCTCGCAGTCCCCCACCACCAGCTCCACGCCGGGCATGTGCTTCGCCCGCGCTACCTCGATCATCTGGGGCGTCAGGTCGATGCCGGTATAGTGACGGTCCGGGTACTTCTTCTTCAGCAGCTCCAGCATCGGCGCGGTGCCGCAGCCGCAGTCCAGCAGGTCGGTAAAGGGCTCCTTCTCCAGCTCCGAAAGCACGTCCGGGTAATCCTTTCGGCACATGCGGTACACGCCCGCCTCGTCCGTCTCGTATACCTTCGCCGCCCTTGAAAACTCCTTTATGGAAAGCGCCTTGTAATCGCTGGCGTTCATAGCCATCGCCTCACATGATTAGTATATACTAACTATATATCACGGCGATCCGTTTTTCAAGTGCATACGATGTTAAATTAAATGTATATCCAACCCGTCACAGCAGCAGGTTGATGAACCCCATCAAAAAGCCCAGCAGTGCGCCCAGGTAGACGATGGCCCGCAGTTCCTTCTTCATCACGCCGAAGATCACCGTCTCAAGCTCGGCGGGGTCGAGGCCGTTGATCTTGTCCACCACGATCTTTTCGATGTTGATGGCCTTCAAAAGCCGCCCCAGGTTGTCGCCCAGTATCGACGTGTACAGGCCGGTCAGCTTGTCGATGATCACGTCCTCCTTGTCCTCGAAGCGGGCGTAGAGGTCGCAGAGCCGGGCGTCCATGATCTCATCCCTGTACCTTTCCACGATGGCGGCGACGGCGTCCGGCGCCTTCTCGGCGATGATCTCGTCCACCTTCTCCGCCAGCTTTTCCTTGATGGGCTTCTGGGCGTTGTCGTCCACCAGCATCGACAGCCACTTGTTCTGGTTGATAAAATCCATCTTTTCGCCGATGATGCTGTCCACGACGGTATAGCCCAGCTTCGATTCGATGATCTTCGCCGTCAGGCCCTCCGTCAGCTTCCGCGTCAGCTCGTCGACGTCCAGGTTGACCCGCTCGCGCACCTCTTCCTTGGCCAGCAGCTCCCGCACCCGGCGCCCGTCCTTGGACAGCTTGCACAGGAAGGCGCGCACCTTGTCCTGGAGCTTCTGCACGGTGGCCTCGGAGAGCAGCGTCTTGCGCAGCGTCTCCTCGTTGAGCAGCTGGCTGCTGACCACGTCGCCGATGGACTGGGCGATGCGGCCCTGCTGAGCAGGGATCAGACCCGGCGTGAAGGGCACGTGGAACCTGCCGATGTATACGGCCTTCCTTGGGCGAAACAGCATCCGGATCGCCAGGTCGTTGGTGATATAACCGATCACGCCGCCCAGTAGCGGCGCGACGATGGCGCGCGCTATGATCATA
>JAZSAA010000414.1:0-7068 GCA_045601625.1 Clostridia bacterium
CCTGGAGGTACTGGGTCAGCACGTCGCAGGCCCGGGCCAGCTCGCCGTCGCCGCTGCGCCGCGCCTCGCTCACCAGCGCGTCGCCGGACTGCTGCAGGTCCGCTCGCACCCGGTGGTTCACCTGGGGCGTCTCGCAGGCCACCCCCTGGGCCTTCAGCCTGTCCACCATGTCCTGCACGTAGTCGGGGCGGCTCTTGATCACGGCCCGGTACTTGTTCTGGTAGCGCAGCATCAGGCTGTGGTCGCCCCCGGACAGCTTTTGCAGGCACGAGCGCACCGTCTGGCCTGCCGAGCGCGCCACCAGCACCTGCTCCCTCAGCCAGTCCACCTCCTGCTGTGTAAAGGGCACAAAACGGGCCGGGCGCTCCACGCCGCCGTCGTGCTCGCGCACCTGGGCGTAGTAGTAATTGCGGATGCTGTTTGGCCGGCGCCCCGTCTGGCGGGCGATCTGCTCAAATACGGCTTTCAGCGGCAGTCCCTGCTGCTGCGCTTCATCGGCGGTTTCCCAAAGCAGCTTGTTTTCCATGTCGCTCCAGCCCGCGCGCCTGCTCGCCCGGGGGAAATCCATGCGGCCGCTTCCTTCGTGGATAAGAGCCTGGTCCATACCTGATATCCCTCCAAACCGTTGATGATACAGAGTATGCGCTTCGTGTGCCGGGAATATACTGATATCCCGGATTGTCAAAACTTTTTAAAGGTTCGCCGGGCCAGCTCCGGCGGTGGCAATACAAACAGTGTATGCGTCGGAAACCGAAATTATGACAACTATGCCTTGACTTTCATACCATTTCAGGTAAAATGGATTCAGGATACCGACAGGAGGAACGCTTTGTGAACAAAAAACCGACCCTTGTGATCATGGCCGCGGGCATGGGCAGCCGCTTCGGCGGCAACAAGCAGATCGCGCCCGTGGACGACGCCGGCCACATCATCATCGATTTTTCCATCTACGACGCCATCCGGGCGGGCTTTGGCCGGGTGGTGTGCGTCATCAAGCCTGAGATGGAGGCGGATTTCCGCCGGGCCATCGGCGACGCCATCTCGAATCACGTGGACCTGCGCTACGCTTACCAGACTCTGGACGCTATTCCGACGGGCTTCTCGATTCCCGAAGGGCGGCAGAAGCCCTGGGGCACCGGC
Organism: Clostridia bacterium; assembly: GCA_045601625.1. GTDB lineage: Bacteria > Bacillota > Clostridia > Christensenellales > Aristaeellaceae > UBA2862. Next base: position 1,141 of record JAZSAA010000414.1, read on the forward strand.
CACGCGGTGCTGTGCGCGCTGGACCGGGTCGAGGGTCCCTTCGCCGTGATCAACGCGGACGACTTCTACGGCGCGGACGCCTTCCGGGCGGCTGGTGAATTCCTGGCCGCCGACGGCGATGCGCATGAGCACGCCATGGTGGGCTATAATATCGAAAACACGCTGACCGAAAACGGCACCGTGTCCCGGGGCGTGTGCGCCGGAAAGGACGGGTACCTGACCGACATCACCGAGCGCACCGTCATCGAGCCCCGGCCCGGCGGGGCCGCCTTCACCGAGGACGGCGGCAACAGCTGGACCTTCATTCCCGCGGGCACGCCGGTTTCGATGAACCTGTGGGCCTTCCGCGAGGGCGTGATGGAGGCCTTTCCCCGGATGTTCCGGGATTTCCTGATGGACACCGTGCCCGCGAACCCGCTCAAGGCCGAGTTCTACCTGCCCAACGTGCCCAAGGCGCTGATCGCCGCCGGGACCGGGCGGGTGCGCCTGCTGGCCACCCACGAGCGCTGGTACGGCATGACCTACCGGGAGGACGCCGAGGCCGTCCGCAAAGCGATCGAAGGGATGAAGGCAAAGGGGATTTATCCGGAAAAGCTGTGGGATTAAACGACTGGAGGCATATATGGAAAAGATTCGCACCACCGTCCGCATCGCGGGCAAGGAGTACACCATCGCCAGCACCGACAGCGAGGCCTATGTCAGCCGCGTGGCAACGTGGGTGGACCGCAGGATGACCGAGCTGGCCGCCGCCACCCGCCTGCCCGCCACCCAGCTGGCCGTGCTGACCGCGGTAAACGCCGCCGACGACATGATGAAGTCCCGGGACGAGATCCGCCGCCTGGAGGCCGAGCTGGACGAACTGCGGGCCAGATTGGAGCAGCCCCTCGCCGAAGCGCCGGAAACGCCGGACGAGCCGGAGGTATAGCCCGCCTTGATGGACCAAAGAAACGACCCCCGCATGGAGCTGCTGGCCCCGGCGGGAGATGAGCGCGCGCTGGTCGCCGCGGTGCAGAACGGCGCGGACGCGGTGTACCTGGGCACGGGCGCGTTCAACGCCCGCCGCAACGCCGCGAACTTCGATGGCGACGCCCTGGACAGGGCCGTCGCTTACTGTCATGCCCGGGGCGTGAAGGTCCATGTGACGCTGAACACGCTGGTCACGCCGGACGAGCTGCCCGCCCTGGCCGGGGCCATCGACGCCATCTATCGCAGCGGCGCGGACGCCGTGATCGTTCAGGACTTCGGCGTCGCCCGGGCTGTCAGGCAGATGGCCCCGGAGCTCCAGTTGCACGCCAGCACCCAGATGGCCGTGCACAACCGGCAGGGCGTGGCCTTCCTGGCGGAGCACGGCTTCGACCGCGCCGTGCTGGCCCGGGAACTGACCTTTGAAGAAATGGCGGCCTGCGCGGCCCAGGGCATCGAGATCGAGACCTTCGTCCACGGCGCGCTGTGCGTGGCCTGCTCGGGCCAGTGCCTGATGTCCAGCCTGGTGGGCGGCCGCAGCGGCAACCGGGGCCTGTGCGCCCAGCCCTGCCGCCTGCCCTGGCGGCTGGACGGCCGCGAGGGGCATCTGCTGTCCACCCGGGACCTGTGCGGCCTCCATGACCTGGCGAAGCTGCGGGAGGCCGGCGTCAGCAGCCTGAAGATCGAGGGCCGCATGAAGCGGGCGGAATACGTGGCCGTGACGGTGGCCGCCTATCGCCGGGCGCTGGACGCGCTGTACGCGGGGCGGGAGATCGACCTGGCGGCCGAGCGCGAAGAACTGCTCCAGATGTTCAACCGGGGCGGGGTCACCCGGGGCTACGGGCCCGGGGGGAGCCGGGGGGGCCTGATGTACCCCGACCGCCCGAACCACATCGGCGTGGCGGTGGGGCACTGCCGCAAAAGGGGCGCGGTCTCGCTGGAGGCGGACGTGGAGAACGCCGACGCGCTGGTCCTCCGCCGCGCCGGGAGCGAGGACATCCCCGTGAAGCTGGCCGGGAGGGCTGGTGAAGGGGCGAAGTATCCCGCGGCGCGGCCGGGGGACGCGCTGTTCCGGCTGGTCAGCGCGTCCCAGCTGCGCAGGGCCCATGAAACCAGCGAGGGCGAGCATCGACAGGTGCCGGTGTCGATGAAGGCCACCCTGCGGGTGGACCGGCCAGCGAGGCTGTGGGTGAGTGACGGCACGCGGGAGGCCGAGGCTGCGGGCGAGGTCGTCCAGCGGGCCACGGGCCGGGGCTTCGACGCCGAACGGGCGTCGAACCAGCTGAAAAAGACCGGCGGCACGCCCTACGCCGTGGCGGAATTGACCCTGGACGCCGACGGGGACGCCTTCTGCCCTGTGTCGATGCTCAACGCCCTGCGCCGGGACGCACTGGCGGCGCTGGAGAAGATGCGCACAGCGGTGCGGCGGGAAGAATACGAGGATACACCCGACGAACACCGCAGGTTCGGCGTTGCGCCCCCTGTCGAAGGCGAGGGACCCCTCCGCCTGCTTTCGCAGGCACCTCCCCTTTCAGGGGAGGCTGAAAGGACTTGTATCGAATATGAGCCTCCCCTGAAAGGGGCGGAGGGATTCCGCACAGCGACAACGGAAAAGGGCTTCCCCCTCCTCCTGGCCCAATCCGGCGATGTGAACCAGCTTGCGCAGGCCCTCGCCAACGGCGCGGACATCGCCGTGTTTGCCCCGATGGACGTTCGCCGGGACGCGCTGGACGCCGTGGACCTGTCCCCGCTGGGCGATCGTATCGCACTGGCGCTGCCCGTAGTGCTCACCGCCGGGGCGCTGGACGGGCTGAACGCCTGGGCGAAGGACAAGCTCTTTGCGATGACCTTCCTCTCCAACATCGGCCAGTTCGCCCTGGAATGGCCTGGCCGGAGGGTGGGGGACTACCTGCTGAACGTGGGCAACGACCTTTCAGTTGAACAGCTGGGGGACTGGGGCGTCCGTGACTATACCCCCTCCGTCGAGCTGACCGCCGCCCAGGCGGGGGCGCTGCGTGGGCAGAGGCACCTCGTCATGTGGGGGCGCATCCCGCTGATGCACCTGCGGCACTGTCCGCTGCGCGCCGCGGAGGGCATGAAGGGCAGGCACGCCACCTGCCGCCACTGCGACGGCTGCAGGGCTTCGGAGAAGCTGGACGGCCGGGAGATGATCGACCGGAAAGGCGCGGCCTTTCCATTGAAAAGGCTGGCGATGCCGGGGGGCTGTGTGATCCAGGTGCTGAACTCCGTGCCGCTGATGCCGCTAAAAAAGCTGGATCGCCTGCCGAAGGCCGAGAGCTGGCGGCTGCTGCTGAACCCCGGCGAGCCGACGGCGGACATTGTTACGGTCTACCGCGCGGCGCTGGACGGGAAGGATTTCAGGGCGCTGCCCCAGTGGCAGACGCTCGATCAGATGAATACGACCGCGGGACACTACTTCCGGGGGGTGGAATAGATGAACGAACGCAACATACGTGTGCTGGAATTCCCGAAGATACTGGAAATGCTGGCGGCGCTGGCCGTCACCGACCCGGGCCGCGAGGCGGCCCGCGCGCTCATGCCCTCGGGCGACCCGGCCACCGTGCGGCGCTGGCAGGCCGAGACCGAGGAGGCCACCACCATCATGGCCTACACCGGCGGCAATCCGATGGCGTACTTCACCGACGTGCGCCCCTTTTTGAAGCTGGCGAAGGCGGGAGGTACCCTGTCGCCCAAGGCCCTCTTGCAGGTGGCGGACGCGCTGAAGGCCTCCCGCACTGTGCGCAGCGCGCTGATCACCGACCGGGAGGACACGCCCTACCTGACGGAGATGGGCTCCCGGCTGGCCACCAACCGGTCGCTGGAGGAGGAGATCTTCGATGCCATCATCTCCGAGGACGAGATAAGCGATCACGCCAGCCCGGACCTGTACGACATCCGCCGGAAGATGCGCACGCTGAACGACCGGGTCCGCGACAGGCTGAACGGCATCATTCGCTCCTCCACGATGCAGAAGTACCTGATGGACGCCATCGTCACCATGCGCAACGGGCGCTACGTGGTGCCGGTGAAGGCGGAGTGCCGCGCCTCGGTGCCCGGCATCGTCCACGACCAGTCCGGCACCGGCTCCACGCTGTTCATCGAGCCCATGGCTGTGGTGGAGGCGGGCAACGAATTAAAGCAGTGGACGCTGAAGGAGAAGAATGAGATCGAGCGCATACTGGGCGAATTCTCCGGCCGCATCGCCCCCGACGCCGACCTCATCGCCAACAACCTGGACCTGCTGGCCCGACTGGACGCGATCTTCGCCAAGGCTGCGCTGTCCCGGCAGATGCGCGCCGTGCCGCCGAAGCTGAACGAGGAAGGGCACGTGCGGCTGATCCAGGCCCGCCACCCGCTGATCGACCCGGAGAAGGTCGTCCCCTCCACGCTGTGGCTGGGGGAGGAATTCACCACGCTGGTGATCACCGGCCCCAACACCGGCGGCAAGACGGTTACCCTCAAGACGGTTGGCCTGCTGGCGCTGATGGCCCAGGCGGGCTTGCAGATCCCGGCAGCCTACGGCTCGGAGCTGGCCATCTTCGACGAGGTGTTCGCCGACATCGGCGACGAGCAGTCCATCGAGCAAAGCCTGTCTACCTTCTCCTCCCACATGACCAACATCGTGGAGATACTGCAAAACGTGACGCCCAACTCCCTGGCCCTGTTCGACGAGCTGGGCGCGGGCACCGATCCCACCGAGGGCGCGGCGCTGGCCATGGCCATACTGAACCACCTGCTGAGCATGAAGGTCACCACGATGGCCACCACCCACTACAGCGAACTGAAGGCGTTCGCCCTGAGTACGCCGGGGGTGGAGAACGCCTCGGTGGAGTTCAACGTGGAAACCCTGCGGCCCACCTACCGGCTGTCCATCGGCGTGCCCGGCAAGAGCAACGCCTTTGAGATCTCCCGCAAGCTGGGCCTGCCGGAGTTCTTGATCGAGGACGCCAACAGCCGCCTGAGCCAGGACGCCGTGCGTTTCGAGGACGTCATCGCCAACGCCGAGTACCACCGCCAGATCGCCGAGAAGGAGCGGGAGCTGGCCGAGGAGGCCAACCGGGAGACCCAGCGCCTGCGGGACGAGGCAGAGAAGCTGCAAAAAGAGCTGGCCGCCCGCCGGGAGACCGAGCTGCGCAAGGCGAAGGACGAGGCCCGGAAGCTGCTGCAAAAGGCCCAGCGGGAGAGCGAGTAGATCATCGCCGATCTGAAGAAGCAGCGCAGCGCCGGGGTGAAGGAACACGAGCTGCACAACCTTCGGGCGCAGCTGCAGGGGGCCATCGACGCCAACACCGAAAAGATCGCCACCGACGAGGCCGTGGGCACCATGCCCACCAGCCTGAAGGCGGGGGATACCGTGCTGCTGGTGAACCTGAACACCAAGGCCGTGGTGCTGACCCCGCCGGACGGCAAGGGGGAATGCACGGTGCAGGCCGGGGCGCTGAAGCTGAAGGCCAACCTGGCCGACATGCGCACCGCCAAGCCCGACAAGCCCGAAAAGCCGAAGGGCCGCCAGCCCGCGAAGGGCAGCGGCGGCGGCACCACCATCAACGTGGGCGTGCGGCAGGTGCAGACCGAGTGCGACGTGCGGGGCATGAACCTGGAGGAAGCCATCGACGAGGTGGACGCCTTCCTGGACAGCGCCCTGCTGAACAAGCTGGGCCAGGTGTACATCATCCACGGCAAGGGCGCCGGCATCCTCCGAAACGGCATCCAGCAGCACCTGAAGCGCTACGGCGCGGTGAAGTCCTTCCGCCTGGGCAAATACGGCGAGGGCGAGGACGGCGTGACCGTGGTGACGCTGAAGTAAATTCTGATTTATCGGGCTGACGCCCGTTTGAAGGGGGACAGGTCCCCCTTCAATACATCCTCCTCAGATTTGCCTGAAATCCTGCGGATTTCCGGGCGGCAAATCTGCAAGGAAGCCTTTTTTGCTCTGGTCGACAG
>JAZSAA010000415.1:0-6737 GCA_045601625.1 Clostridia bacterium
TTAATGAAAAGGAGGGATGACAATGAACGGAAGCAAGTGGACCAGAAGGATCCTGGCGTTGGCCATGGCGGTATTGATGGCGATGAGCGCTACGGCGGGCCTTGCCGAGGAAGTGACGAGCATTTCCGACGATCTGCCGAGCATTCGGTTTAGCGGCGAAGTCTTCGGCGTGACGGAGGCCGAGGTGGAGCGCCACGTCTACCCCTACGTGAAGGACTTCGACAAAGGGGAATACGAGCGCAGCGAGGTCGCCCTGTACTACGTCGACGGCGGCGATATCCCCTACGTGGCCCTGAGCGAGTACATGGACCTGCTCGCCGACCAGCTGGTGAACGGCATCGAGCGCGAGGGCATCGCCTATACGACCCAGAAGCTGTACGACCACACCTACATGGTCAAGCGGACCGACCGGGACAGCCTGCTGCTGGTCGATACCGAGGCCAACAACCTCGCGTTTACCGATTTCAACGGCTTCACCCAGAAGGCCGACGTCACCGGATCGGCGACCATGGCGGACCTGTCGGACCCGCCCGATGTGGACCTCGAAACATTCTTTGAAGAAGTCATGAAGCTGACGAGCGAAGAAGAGATCCTGGCGTACACGGAGGAATTCAAGAAGAGCAGACAGGCGCCGCCGGAATCCCTGCTCGCGCTGTCGGGACAGACGATCAACCGCAGGGGCGATATGGTCAGCCTGGACCTGTCTGACTACCTGATTGACATCGTGGAGCACGACGGGGAATGCTACATCCCCCTGCAGACCCTGAACGACCTGTTCATGGGGCCCGTCTACATGCAGTACGTGTTCAATGGCATCGGCCTGTACGCCATGCCCTACAGCAACGGGCCCATCCAGGAGATCTATGACGCCGAGCCCCAGGATATGAGCAAGGACTTCGCCCTGTTCAACTACAACGAGCTGCGCTTCATGCTGGATTGCTACTATGGCCTGAAGGCCGAGCACGGCATCACCGACTTCGCAACGATGCTGGGCCAGAACACCGACCTGGTGGACCAGCTGGTCTCCACGAAATCGGCGGAGTTTGACGAGGCCCTGTTCCGGCTGACCGCCACCTATTTCGACGATATGCACAGCGGCTTCGGCAACCGTTCCTGGCGGACGGACGAGGGCGATGCCGTGAATATGCTGAAGGTCATGAACCAGTACGGCCTGTCCACCTCGAACAGCTCCTCGATTCGGTCCAATTTCAGCCAGGCCAGGCTGGCGGCATATCCGGACGGCATGCCGATGTACATGGAGATCGGCGACACCGCCTTCATCACCTTCGATCAATTCGTCTCAAAGCCGCACAAGGAAGATTACTATCACATGGACGAGCCGAACATGGATGAATTTGTCATCCACGATCAGTCCCTGGACGAGCAGATCGCGATGATGCAGGAAACCTTTGCCACCGACATGGGGTTGAAGGGCGATGATGCTGAAGCGCCCGCCGAGGCCGAAGCCCCCGCTGAGACCGAAGCGGCTCCCGCGCAGGATGAAGTGCCGGACACCATCGTCCTGTTCAACTACGCCTACAAGCAGATCACCCGGGAAAACAGCCCGATCAAGCACGTGGTGATCGACCTGTCCAACAACGGCGGCGGCAGCAGCGACGCGGCGGTGTATGTCATCGCCATGGTCCTCGGCCGGGCCAACATCGCGATAAAGGACACCTTCACCGGCGCCGAGACCATCATGAAGTTCGGCGCGGACCTGGAGATGAACGAGGACTACGATTCGTCGAAAAGGGGCCTGGTGCCGATGGGCTACAAGGTCTGGTGCCTGACCTGCTCCAACTCCTTCTCCTGCGGCAACCTGGTGCCCGCGGCGCTGAAGATGTCCGAACTGGTGCCCATCGTGGGCCAGAGCAGCGGCGGCGGCAGCTGCGCGGTGCTGCCCTGCACCTCCGCCTCCGGCGCGATGTTCCAGATCTCCGGCAACCTGCAGCTTTCCACCGTGCGCAACGGCTCCTTCTACAACATCGACCAAGGCATCGAGCCCGACGTGCCGCTGATGTGGCCGGAGAGCTTCTATGACCGGGAAGCCCTGGTGGAGTATCTCCATGGGCTGAAGTAAAAACGACCCCCCCAAGCCTTCCCCGCGCCTGCGCGCCGGGGAAGGCTTTTTGCCTGTCATCGATTGAACAGGCGCTGTTTTTTTGCTATACTGTACATGGCCCGCGCCAAACGGCGTGGCCGGTGAGCATTCGACAGGGAGAAGCGATGGGTGAAATGCAGATCAGGGAACTGACGCTCGAACAAATGCGCGGGCTGTACGCCCGGCGGCTGACGGAGGACTTTCCGCCCGACGAGCTGAAGCCCATTGCCCTGCTGGAAAGGGCGATGGCGCGGAACGAATACGTCTGCTACGGCGCGGAGGAGGACGGGGCGATACTGGCCTATGCGTTCTTCATGGTGCGCGGACGGCACGCGCTGGTGGACTACTACGCCGTGTGCGCGGGGCTGCGCGACCGGGGCATCGGCAGCCGCTTCCTGCAGGGGCTGATCGCCGGGCCGCTTGCCGGCATCGACTGCGCGCTTCTGGAGGTGGAGGACCCCGATTGCGCGGCGGGCGACGGGGAGCAGATGCGCCGCCGCATCGCGTTTTACCTGAAAAACGGCCTGACGGACACGGGGGCCAGGGCCGCGGTGCAGGGCGTGCCCTTCCGCATCCTGGCGCTGCCCGTGGGCGGCGCGTGCGCGCCGGAGGAAGCGCTGCGCGTGTACGCGGAGCTGTACCGCGCGCTCCTGCCGCCCGAGCTCTACGGGAAATGGGTCGACCTGCGTGGCGCGGCCGGAACGACGGAGCCCTATCGGGGCCGCCGGGGACCCCGCAAGGAGGAAGAATGAGCGAGTTTACCGAACGCTGCGATTATCGGATGAAGGCGGCCTGTGCGCGCGGCGTGGGCGCCGCCGCTGCATTCCCGTTTTTTCATTCACCGTGTACCCACTACGCGGGATGCCGTTTAGAAATACACCCTGGCGAAATAGATACTTTTTCGGCTTTGGATGTAGACTTGATAAATTGGATATGGTATAATTATTTTATGTAAAATGAGAGAGTATGGCTCTTTACGCTCTTCAAGGCATACCAAGAAACGGAGGAACGGCACATGGCGACGATGAAGGAATACGCTCAGTATTACGTTGTGGACAAGCGCGGCGAGGGCGGCCTCGTCAGCGAACTCGACCGGGTGGCGATGGTGGACCAGCCCACGCTGATCATCGGCCTGGGCGGCACCGGTACCGACGCGCTGCTGCACGCCAAGTATGTGATGCGCAGGAAGCTGAAGCAGCCCAAGGGCAAGAAGCAGCCGGCACGGCTGTCCTTCCTCGCCATCGATACCGACGCGCTGGACCTGAAGAAGAAGCAGGTGGGCGGCACCTATCTGGACGCTTCGGAGGTCTGCGATCTCTCCGAGCCCAACCTGGCGACGCTGCTGCACAACCCCGGCAAGATCCCCAAGAGCTACCAGCGGGAATGGCTGTCCAAGGGCATCAACGCCAGCACCATCGAATACGGCGCGGGCGGCATCCGCCAGTGCGGCCGGCTGATGCTGATGCTCAAGGCGAATACCCTCACCAGCATCATCCAGAACAAGGTCAACGAAATCTGGAGCGCCGGCAAGGAGAACAGCGCCAGCTTCATCGACCCCGTCGACCGCGTGAACGTGTACGTGCTCACGGGCATCAGCGGCGGCACGGGTTCCGGCACCTTCCTGGACATCGCCTACCTGCTGCAGCACATCGTGAAGAACCTCTGCCACCACGAGATGCGCCTGCGCGGCGTGATCTTTATGCCCGACGTCAACGAGTGCAAGATCAAGGACGCCGCCGTCAAGGCCTACCTGCCGGTGAACGGCTACGCCGCCCTGAAGGAGCTCGACTTCTGGATGAACGCCGAGCGCGGCCGCAATTTCCGCCAGCAGTATACCGACCTGATCACCGTCGATACCCCCAACCGCCCCTTCGAGCTGTGCTTCCTGGTGTCCCCCAACGGCGCGCTGGAGGACGATTACACCACCTGCATGCAAACCACCGGCGAGGCCCTGCTGAACATACTCAGCGCCCCCGTGGACCAGAACAGCACGGACGGCAGCGGCCAGAACTTTGAATCCTACGTGGTCAACCTGGTCAGCATGCTGGACAAGATCAAGAAGAACTACGTCGGCAACTACGTGTTCGCCGCCCTGGGCATGGACGAGCGCCGCCTGCAGATGGACCAGATGGCGAACTACATCGCCTACTACCTGCTGGCCAGGGTCAACGACCTGTTCGACCGCGAGCCCACCGACGCCGAGGTGGCGGACTGCTTCAAGAAGAGGAAGCTGGACAGCAAGCGCGGCATGCGCAGCCTGTTCGACCAGACCCTGCCCAGCAAGCCCTTCGACAAGACGGTCAGGAACCTGGACGACCTGAAGCAGGCCATCGCCAATTACAAGCATGGCGACGTGCTGGACAACGACGTGCTGGAGGAGGAGCTGAAGGCCTGGGTTACCCAGTCGGAAACCATCTACGGCCAGCGCAGGAACGATGTGCGCGCCGAGGTCATGGACAGCCTGGGCGCCTGTATCGAGGGCCTGTTCACCGACCTGAAGTACGGCCCCTATTACGCCCACCGGATGCTGCACAACACCAACGTGGGCAAGAAGGACCTGCTGGACAAGCTGGAGGAGGAGCGCGCCGCCGTCAATTCGTTCCTGGTCACCTCGGACGACCTGGCCGAAAACCTGCGCAGGGCCTGCAACGAGAAGAAGCAGAAGGCGAAGAACACCCGCCTGGTGCCCCTGATGAACAACAGCGCCTACAACGATTACGTCGAGGCGGCGTTCAAGCTGTACGACCACTACCGCTACACCAAGCTGTGCCTCGTGCTCAACGGGCTGTATGCGCAGCTGATCGATGAGGTCACCAAGTACAACAACCTGGTGGTCGGGCGCTTTGCCAGCCTGCTGCAGGAGCTGGCCAGGGTGTTCGAGAGCAACTCGGAGATCATGGCCAGGGTGGACCACGACGGCAACACCCACTCCTGGAACATCGGCAACTTCGAGAAGATCAAGACGCTGGTGGACGCCGCCTTCCACGAGCTGGAGCTCAACGGCAAGACCGCCGACCTGGTGACGGACTTCCTGAAGTGCCTGTTGAAGGAGCGGCAGGACTGGGTCGGCGAGAACGGCGACCTGGGAGGCAGCTTCTCCCGCTTCGTGTCCGAGAAGTTCAGCACGCTGATGCAGGAGACGCTGGAGGATTCCTACAAGCGCATGCACGGCCTGAACACCGATGCGGAGCTGGAGCAGTTCATCGCCCAGAACGTGCTGCCCCAGATGCACGCCGCCTCCAAGGTCATGTACACCACCGACGAGGTGCTCAGCAGCCTTTCGGACGCCGCGCACCGCTCGATGATTTCCTACCCCGCCTCGGCCGAGCACATCGGCGTGGCGGTGAAGCGGTATGTCGACAGCCGCACCGACCTGATGGTGGACGTGGTGCCCAGCATGCGCACCGGTTCGCTGTTCTGGTTCCAGTCCTGCTTCGGGCTGCCGCTGTACGCCCACAAGGCCATCGCCCAGTACCAGCAGGCCTATGACGTCTACGGCAAGAACGATCACCACCTGGGCCGCCAGCTGAAGATGGGCGAGGAGGAGAACTGGCTGAAGCTGTTGCCTCCGCTGATGCCCGAGGCGGTATGGAGCAGCAAGGGCTACGCCAACCAGCAGCTCTCCGAGCGCAACGCCCGGATGCGCGCGCTGATGGCCGACGCCTGGCAGAACCATCGCGGCAGCCTGGTGCAGCCGATGCCCGGGGCCGATGGCCGCTATGTGCTGGGCGCCGTGGACCCGAAGGCCTATGACGCGGTGCTGGCCTCGGCCGTGCTGGATTCGGACGAGCGCAAGCGCCTTAAGGAACAGGGCGTCTCGGCATCGAGCACCATCAACAAGGACTCCGCTGCCGCGAAGGCCTTTGTGGACGCGGCCCGCGGCTTCCTGGACACCGGCTGGAAGCCCACGCAGGAGGCCTTCAAGGAGGACGTCATCAACCTGCTGATGAACGGCGAGACCGTGGCCGCCGACGAGAAGGACCACGACCTGCGCGTGTGCCAGATCCTCAGCGAGAACCTGCTGCTGACCCCCGACCTGGCGGATAAGCTGCAGGCCCAGTACGACCTCAGGAAGGCGCTCATCGACCTGGTACAGGTCCACGAGACCTACCTGAAGATGGGCGACCAGGAGGCCAGCCAGCGCCAGCTGTTCGCCAACGCCTGGATGTACGGCCTGTACCGCAAGGTGGTGCCGAAGGTCTACCAGCTGGACGTCACCAACGCGGGGGTGCCCTCCTTCATGCTGATGTCCATCGCCGATTACCAGCTGGCCCCGGTGGAGGACAAGTACTACGCCATGTTCCAGAAGTTCCTGACCCTGACCGACGCCCAGAGGGAGATCATCGCGCGCATCGTGAAGCTGCGCGAGGCCACGCTGGCCAAGGAGATGGGCGCGGGCAACATGGATACCTATATCGGCTATGTTGAGGCGCTGAAGCCCGTCGACGAGGAGATCGCCAACCGGCTGAACGCCATTGACATGGACGTATCCTTTAACCGGCCCGAGATCCGGGAGTTCTACGTAAGGCTGCGCGAGATCTTCGCGTACTGGCTCAGCGAATAACCGGCGGCACGCCGGGGCTGCCTCAAAACCAAAGCGGATTGCGGAGGGGGGGCCGGCGCCGCCGCCGGGCCG
>JAZSAA010000416.1:0-3376 GCA_045601625.1 Clostridia bacterium
CATATTCATACCTTCTTTCAGCCGTCAGCGTATGACAGCCTTTTTCTTGTTCATGGGAACAGTGTAGCATGAGAAGCGTCACAAAAGAATCACACTGCTTTGATTTCCTTTGGAGGCTATTCGGCTACATCCTGTATCTCCTGGCATTTGGAAACACACTCTGGTACGGCGTTTTTTTTATTAGACGGGTTGTATAAGCTGCAAAGGTACAGGGCTTCGCCCCGTTCATAGGCTCCTGTCAATATGCGAACGTTACACTGGCTGCGCGCCGCCCGTTAGCGCGGTGATTCCTTCATCCCACATGTATTGTGGCAAAGGGAGGCGTGGTGCCAATCGAAAAAAGCAGCGTTCAGCCGCGCCGAAGCAGGCGGCTGAACGCTGGCAGGGACGGAGGGGCTTTACAGCTCCGGTCGACTAAAATTCCCTCCGCTACTGAACCACTCGATTGTGCGGTATTTTCTTATCATTGTCACCTTTCTTGAATTGGAGGCGTTGCTGTGAAAAAAACAGGGATTCTGATTTGGACACTGATGTTGTGCTTCGCCCTTTGCGCGCTGGCTGAATCGGAGGCGCCGGCCTATGACGGCAATCTCATCATAGAGGATGGGCTGCTCCAGCCGATGCTGGTGAATTCCAGCTGGTCCGACCCCAAGGCCAACGAAGGGGAGGGAGGCGTGCTGCGCTTCTGCGTCTACGTGGAGACGGACAACGATACGGACAACGACGGCATGGCCGACCTGGTCAAGGCGCTGGTGCAGGTGCCACGCTCCGCTGTGGAGGGCGTCTACAAGGCGGCGGTGATCTACGATCCCACGCCCTACAACGCCGGTACTTATGAGGATAAGAAAAGTCATAAATCCTACACGTCTCTCTATGTGGAGGAGCCCTTCAACTACGACGACCTGTATCGGGAATGCAAAAAGCGCACCCCGGCCGGGCAGATCAGCACTCTGGACGCCGCGCTCGCGGCCAATCCCGGCGAATGGATCTACAGCGTGCCCATATCCGGCGAGAGCGGATTCTATTGCGCCCCGCTATACGATTACTATCTGGTGCGCGGCTATGCCGTGGTAGAGGCCTCGGGCATCGGCACCTACGGCTCCGAGGGCTTCGAGCTCTGCGGCACGCACCTGGAGCGGGACAGCCACAAGGCCGTAGTGGAGTGGCTGACCGGCGACCGGGTGGCCTACACCGACAAGACCAGCAACATACAGATCAAGGCCGATTGGTGCAACGGCAAGGTTGCCATGACCGGCTGCTCCTATGGCGGCACGCTGCCCTTCGAGGTGGCCACCACCGGCGTAAAGGGGCTGGAGACCATCATCCCCTTCGCGGGCATTGCCAGCTGGTATGACTATACCAACAGTCAGGGCGTTCCCACCATATTGGAGGTCAACTACGCCGATAGCCTGGCGGCCTACAACTGCGGGGGCACGTTCCTGGATCGCGACTGGACCGTGAGCAACCGGGAATACGGCTCATGGCTCTGGCAGATTTCCGAAGACCAGTTCGCCACCAATGGCAACTATGGCCCCATCTGGGAGGAATCCGACTACGCCAAGGACTGGGCCGGCATCCGCTGCTCCGCGCTGATCGTGCAGGGCGTGAACGACTTCAATGTCAACGCCACTCACGCCGACAAGATGTTCCAGGCCTTCCAAAAGGCAGGAAAGAACGTGAAGCTGGTGCTCCATCAGGACGGCCACAACTTTCTGAACGACCACATCGTCAACGGCGAGCTTTGGCAGCAGATCATGAACCGCTGGCTGGCCCACTACCTCTACGGGGTGGATAACGGCGCGGAGAACATGCCCACGCTCCTGGCCCAGTCGAGCCTGGATGGCAGTTGGACGGCCTATGACAGCTGGCGCGACTTCGACTATATCGAGGCGGCCGTGAGCGCCGACGCGCCGAGCACACAGATCACCTTCGAAGGGCTGAACGATATCGCCTCGCAATACCTTATTGAGCAGAATCCGGATCTCAACGGTTCGGAGCACCGCGAGCAGTACTTTATGGAACTGGACCCGGCGCATATCGCAGTCTATCCCATCGAGCTTCCCGAAAACACCACTGTCTGCGGCGTTCCGGAGATTCACGTGCGCCTGTCCAATGAGAACGTGGACTATGAAGGGCTGATGGTCTCCGCTGTGTTGATCGATCAGGCGGATGACGGACAGCTTTTCCCGGCTTACATGCTGAAAAACCGCCTGGGCGATAAGCTGCCCGTCAGGGAGGTCGGTCAATACGACCAGGGCAGCAATCTGGGCTATGGCGCCCTGTTGGAATTCGTACAGGATTACACAGCCGGCAAGGCCGTCGCCTTTGGCTATACCGATCTGGACGACCCGGGCAAGGGCTATGATATCAGCGAATATACCGGCGGCGTGGATCGGAAGTCTGACGAATTCTACGACTACACCTTCTACTTGAATCCTACCTATTATACCGTTCGTCCGGGCCATCATCTGTGCCTCTATCTGACCGCCTGGGACCCCTACAGGGCCTATCTGGACCGGGATTTCGTCTCCATCAACCTTGAAAAGGAGACGGAGGGAGAGAGCATCGACTATACCTTTACGGTGGACAACGAATCCATCAGGGCGATGATCCCCGTGAAGCGGTGAGCGCGCCGTGAAAGCCAACGCACGTCCCGGGGCGTGTTTCCAAAATGCCAGAAGCCCATTTAGAAACACGCTCTGAGGAATGTGCGGTATTTTGCGAACAAGGACGAGAAAAGAGGCTTGAATATGAAAAAGCCGCTGTTTATGGTTCTGACGCTCTGCTTGCTGGCCGGAACGCTGGCCGTCGCCTGTGCAGAACAACCTTCCCGGTTCTACCAGATCAAATATCCGGTATACATCGGCGATATGGATACGATCTTTGAAAACCCGCAGCCCCTGTTTTTCTTTGACGATGTGGACGACCTGCCCTGGCTGGACATGGAGGAGCTGGCTGATTTCCTGAACCTGCTCCAGCATGAGTGCTTCAAACAGCCGGCTTACCAACTCATCTACCAGCCGGAGGGATCCACCATCACCCTAATGCGGGAAAACGGATACTATATGCGGGTCGATTTTGACGAGGACACCATTACCTTCAACGACTACAACGCTTTCCTGAAGGACCCCTCGGACACCGCCCTGCTGGACCTGCTGTCCTTTTCGGGCTTCAGCGATTCCGGTCAGGCGGAACTCTTCCAGAGGGATCCGTTGGCCTCCTTTGACCGCTACGGCGACATGATAGTGCTGAATCTGAAGGATTACAACATCGATCTGATTCTCGAGGATGGGCGGGGCTACATCCCGCTGCAGACCGCCAGCGACTTCATCTTCGCGCCGATGTTTAATCAGTGCGCGCTGTTCAACGGCCAGAA
>JAZSAA010000417.1:0-5686 GCA_045601625.1 Clostridia bacterium
CAGGGCGATCTCCACCTGGTGGGTGCCGTCCCGGCGCAGGGCCTCCACCCGCACGGCGGCGAAGTCCGCCCCCCAGCGGATCAGCTCCCGGTCCTGCCGGGTGCGGTGGGAGCGCCCCGTGCAGCAAAGGTACAGCGCCTCCAGCACGTTGGTCTTGCCCTGCCCGTTGTCCCCCAGCAGCACGTTCACACCCTCGCAGGGCTCGATGGCGCAGGTTTCATAGCTGCGAAAATGGGTCAGCTCCGCGCGTGTGATCTTCAAGGAATTCCCGCCTTTACGTGGATATGGTATTATTATAGGGGATTTGGGCGGGAGGGTCAAGGGGCGGGGAGAATGATCAAAGCAACAAAAAATAATATTAATTCTCAAGGTCTATGTGAATGATTCTCCACACTGCTTGCATCCGAGGCTCTTTCTGTAAATGCTTTGCACCTTGCCGCATTTATAGCATTTTATAGTCTCATCATTGATCCTTATATATTTGACGCCCTGCATATTCTTCATATGCGCTTCCGAGCAGTATTCTTCGATCAGCTTTTCTATTGTAGGCGATGCGTCATCCGAATACTCATTCTTCTCTTGGTGTTAAGCGGTATTGTACCATCCTTCTTAACGGAAGTCAATTATTTAAGGATATTATTCCATATATAATTGACCTCTTTTGCATATGGTTTGAACATATGGAGGTTGAATATGATCTATTCTGTGGTCTGCGAGCACATCCGGGAATTGAGGCTTCAGCGGGGGATGACCCAGGTTGACCTGGCGAAGCGGCTCGGGGTGTCCAAGTCCGTCGTCAGCTCCTATGAAAACGGTGTCCATCTGCCGCCCTACGATATCCTCACCCGCATCTCCAGCCTGTTCGGGGTCTCCTGCGATTACCTGCCCTGGCGTCTGCGACGCGCCCCACATCTCCACCGACGGCCTGACAAAGAAACAGATCGAAGCCCTGCAAAAGATCGCCGAAGAACTGCGCCAACTGAACCACAGTGCCAACGCGCCGGAATAGTCCCCCAAATCTTTACGCACCATTTCCCCATTCCCTGAAATTTCGGCTTGACAAAAGCATCAAATGCATGTATAATAGTCTGCGTTGTCAAGGTGATTCGAGCGCAGGCTGGAATGCCGCGACGACGTCAATTGAATATCTGGGTGTAGCGCAGTTTGGTAGCGTGCTTGAATGGGGTTCAAGAGGCCGGAGGTTCGAATCCTCTCACCCAGACTTTTACCGAAGCCGAAGGGCTTCGGGTTTTTTTTGACACGTTTTCCCTATTGTGCTACAATAGATTTAACATATATATATTGAGGAGGCATGACCATGAAGAGAATGATTGCGCTGGCGCTGGTTTTGTTGTTGGCTCTGGGATCGGCAGGCGCGCTGGCCGCGAGCAGCAGCGTGACGATCAACAGCAGGAACTTCCCGGATTCCACCTTCCGCAGGTATGTCAAATAGCAGTTTGACAAGAACGGGGACGGCAAGCTCAGCAAAAGCGAGCGCAATGCCGTCAAGGCCATGGACCTGAAGGAAATGAAGATCCGAAACCTCAAGGGAATCCAGAATTTCAGCAAGCTGCGGGAGCTGGATACCTCGGGGCTCAAGCTCTCCTCCATCGACCTGAGCGGCTGCCCGAAGCTGAAGGAGATCGTCAAGACCCACATCATCGTGGAGCGCCTGGACGACAATGTGCTGGGCTGGCGGCTCGGATATCCCCATCCCCTTCTCACAGACAAGAAGACCGTCCTGAAGGACGGCGGCAAGATCCTCTACAAACCCGGCAAGGTCAAGTCCATCAAGCCCGTCAAGCGAAGCGTCACCCTGAAGGTCGGAGACCTGTGGCTCCCGGAGTTCAAGGTCACGCCCTCCACCGCCGCCTGCTGTTGCAGCATAACGGTCAAGGACGACGACATCCTCGACAGCCCCTTCGACGACGGCACGAAGAAAGCGCTGAAGAAGGGCACGACCACCGTCACCATCGAAACCGAATACGGACAGAAAGCCACGATCACGGTCAAAGTGAAATAGGCGCAGGGATCCCCCGCCGACCCGATACCGGGCGGCGGAGTTTTCGTCATTTTCGTCTACTTTGCCCCGACCGGTTGCAATTTGACGCCGGCAGGGCTATAATGAATGTCGAACAAACATTCGATATTCAGGAGGTGGGCGCATGTACGAGGCGCTTTATGAGCAGAACAAGGGGCTGTTGATCGCGATGGCGCGGCGGTATGCCGGGGCCTGCGAGATGGACCGGGCGGTTTCGGAGGAGGACCTGGTGCAGGCGGGTTTCCTGGCGCTGGTGCGGGCGGAGCAGACCTTCGACCGGGTCGGCGGGCGCAGCTGGGCCGGCTGGGCGACGTGGCACATCAAGCGGGAGTTTGACAGGACGCTCTGCCTGCGGGCGGGCCGGCGCATACAGGCCCACAGCGGGGCCGACACGCTGGACCGGCCGCTGGACGCCGCCGACGGGGAGCGGGTCACGGTGGGCGACCTGCTGGCCGACGACAGCCTGCCGGACGCCGACGCCGGGCTGCTGCTGGAGGAGCTGCGCCGGGACGTGCGGGCGGCGATGGACAATCTCGCGGAGGACGAGCGCCGTGCGGTGCGGCTGTTCGAGCTGGAGGCCCGCGGGTGCCGGGAGGCGGCCCGGGCCCTGGGCGTGACCCCCCGCCAGGCGCTCCGGCTCAACGCCCGGGGCTGCAGGCGGCTGTCCAAAGACCGGCGGCTGCGGCGGCTGATCGACCTGGACGACCGCACCCGCTTCCACGCCCACAAGGGCGTCGCCGCCTTCAACCGCGACTGGACCAGCGTCACCGAGGCCGCCGCGCTCTGGCGGATTGGGGAGGAGGAGAAATTCTGATTTGTCGCGGATGCGACAAATCAGAATTCAGTATTTAGTATTTAGCATTTAGTGGTTAGTGGAGGAGGAAATTCTTGCGGATTTCTTTTGATTCAAAGAATCGAGAAACGTTGAAACCTCTGCCGTTTCCTTATATCAAACAAATCCCGTAGGGATTTGCACCGCCACTAAATACTAACCACTAAATACTAAATACTCAAATTCTGATTTATCGAGCCCTGCTCGATAAATCAGAATTATGACTCTTATGTAAACTTTTCCACATTTTCCCACACCCCGGAACTTTGGGGGGATTTGGGGCGTCAAACAACTGAAAACGGAAGCGGAGGAGGCTATGAACCATGCTTCGGCAGATGACCGCCCTGATCGTCGCCCTGATGTTGGCGTTTACGGCGGTGCCCCCGGCGCTGGCTTCTGAATCCTACAGCGCGCAAACACCGCTTTCGGGTGCTGACAGCGACAAGCTGAACAACCTGCGCCTGGCCGCCCAGGCCATCGACGGCGTGACCGTCGGGGCCGGGGAATCCTTCTCCTTCAACGAGACAGTCGGTCCGCGGGAGAAGCGGCGGGGCTACCGCGAAGCCCCCAACGGCCGCGGCGCAATGGTTACCGGCGGCGGCGTCGCCCAGGCGGCCTCCACCCTCTACATGGCGCTTTTGCAGATGGACGAGGTGGACATCGACCCGGTAAAGACCTACGGCAAGCGTTTTTCAGACGATTATGTCCAGAATCCCTCCCTGGCCATCATCACCGATTACGACGCCGGCATCGATCTGAGCTTTACCAACCTGGGCGACGACCTGGCCATCGACATGTGGCTGGGCGAGGACGCGCTGTGGTGCGTCGTCACCGTGGGCCGGGGCGGCCTGGGCGCGCTGCGGGACACGGACTGGGGTCTGTCCTTCCAGGACGAGGCCGAGGACGAACCCGGCATCGGCACCTTCCTGTTTTCCGTCGACCCCTACGACGACGGGGACGACGCCTACGGCATCGACTTCTTCCACGACGACGAGGACGGATCGCTGCCCGCGATCCTGGGCTCGGCGTCCATCAACTGCGGCGGCAACAAGGACGTGCTGCACAACGTGAGCCTGGCCGCGGAATGCCTGAACGACACCGTTCTGGATTCCGGCGACGAATTCTCCTTCAACGACGTGGTCGGCCCCCGCACCAAGAAATACGGCTACCGGCGGGCCATCAACGGTCGCGGCGCGAAGGTGACCGGCGGCGGCGTGGCCCAGGTGGCCAGCGCCCTGTGGCTGGCCATCGAGGATTGCGACGACATCGAGATCGTCGAAAAGAGCACCTACGGCAAGCGCTACAACCAGCGCTACGTGTCCGACTCTGCGGACGCCATACTCACCGACTACGCCTCCGGAAGGGATTTCCGCTTCCGCTACACTGGCGATTCCAGCCTGACCATCTACGCCTATGAGGACGACGGCTGGCTGTACTGCGAGGTCTACGAGGACTGAGTTTTCTCCCAGGAAGGGCCCGGCGATGTCCGCGCATCCCGCGTTCTTCAGGTTGACATAGATTTTCCCTCCCCTCCTCTCCTTTGCGGCGAAGGACCATCACCCCTTCGCCGCGCTTTTGTTTTTGGGCAGGCGTGGGCAGTATTCAGAGCCCCTCCGCCCTTCGGGCGCCTCCCCTTTCCGGGGAGGCTTTGGGAACAGCATGACAGGCTTGGATTGGGGCGGGCGGCTTTGACGTTCCCACGGCAAGGTATGGCGCGGCGGGAATTACGTCATTTCCTATAAAAATTAACATTCTGTCCCTGTACTTTACCGCCATAAAGTGTTAAACTGGCAGTACAATATCACGCTTTAGTGGAGGAAGATACCATGAAGAAACTGCTTGCTGCCATACTGGTTATGATGTTCGCGCTGATCGCCTGCGCCGGGGCCGAGGGCACCGTGTTCAAGATGGGCATCGACGCCGAATACCCGCCCTATTCCTACATGGGCGACGACGGCCAGTACACCGGCTACGACGTGGAAATGTGTGCCAAGGTGTGCGAGATCCTGGGCTGGACCCAGGAGATCGTGCCCATCAACTGGGACACCAAGCTGATCGGCCTGGACGCCGGCGACTTCGACTGCATCTGGTCCGGCCTGACCATCGACCTGATCGACCCCGAGGCCTACACCCTGTCCATGGCCTATTCCGACAACAGCCAGATGATCCTGACCAAGAAGGGCAGCGGCATCGAGACCCTGGCCGACGTGGCCGGCAAGAACGTGGGCGTGCAGCTGGGCTGCTCGGCCGAGACTCAGCTCAGCGAGGGCGGCGGCGCCGAGGAATTCGGCAAGACCCTGGGCAACCTGACCCGCTATGAGAATTACAACCTCTGCTTCACCGAGCTGATGGCCGGCGCCATCGACGCCGTGGCCATCGACATCGGCGTTGCCCGCCAGAAGATCGCCGAGTATGGCGACGACTATTATTGCGTGGAAGAGCCCTTCGCCGCCGAGAAGTACGGCATCTGCTTCCGCAAG
Source organism: Clostridia bacterium (assembly GCA_045601625.1). Lineage (GTDB taxonomy): Bacteria > Bacillota > Clostridia > Christensenellales > Aristaeellaceae > UBA2862. Next base: position 5,354 of record JAZSAA010000417.1, read on the forward strand.
GCCGACGCCGAAATGTGCAAGCAGGTGGAGGACGCCTTCATGCAGCTGGTGGAGGACGGCACCTACGTCTCCCTGGCCGAGAAGTACGGCTTGGACACCGCCAGCCTGTGCCTGGCGAAGTAAGAAGCGTATCCCAGCCAAACCCCAATCAAAGGGCCCGTCCACAGGCGTGCCCTTTGATTATGTATGGTGACAAATTCTGATTTATCGAGCAGGGCTCGATAAATCAGAATTTGAGTATTTAGTATTTAGTGGTTAGTATTTAGTGGCGGTACAAGCGGCGCGGTTTTCAAATTTTCAATTTGAAAATCCGCGGTTTCGGCCTTCGGCCGA
>JAZSAA010000418.1:0-6174 GCA_045601625.1 Clostridia bacterium
CGGCTGTCCTGCTCGTTCTGGCTGGAATGCATGCCCGGGTCGTCGGCCACGCACACCACCAGGCCACCGTTCACGCCGGTGTAGGAGGCGGTGAACAGCGGGTCGGCGGCCACGTTGAAGCCCACGTGCTTCATGGCGCAGAAGCTGCGGGCTCCGGCCAGGCTCGCGCCCACGGCGGACTCGGCGGCCACCTTTTCGTTGGGGGCCCACTCGGCGTAGATTTCATCATACAGGGCCGCCTGCTCGGTGATCTCGGTGGACGGCGTGCCCGGATAGGACGACGCAAACCGACAGCCCGCTTCATACAGCCCGCGGGCCACCGCCTGGTTGCCCAGCATCAGTTTCTTCATCGTATATACTCCCTTTCAATTATCCCACGGTGGTTGAGGCGTCCGCATCCCCGTCCTGCGCCTCCTCCGGCGCTTCGGTGGGGGCGTTGACGGTGCCGTACAGGCGCTGCTGGAAGGCGATGTCGGCGATGCCGGTCTCCTCCATGCCGAATGCGGCCTGCGCTTTCTTCACGGCGGCCTCCATCATCGGGCCGTAGCCGCCGTCCGCCTTGCCGTTGTAATAGCCCTGTTCGCGCAGGGTCAGCTGCAGCTTGGTCACGTCCTCGCCCTTGGAGCCCCTTTGCAGGATGACATAGCCGGTGCCGCCGGTGGGGTCCACGAATTCGGCCGCGTCGGCCGCGCTGGCAAAGGCACGCTGCTGGAATTCGCTGGTGGCGATGCCGGACTGCTCCATGCCGAAATCCACCTGGGCCTTCTTCACGGCGGCGACCATCATCGGGCCGTAGCCGCCATCCGCCTTGCCGTTGTAGTAGCCCAGCTCCGCCAGCCGCTTTTGCAGCCGGACCACGGCGTCGCCCTTGCTGCCCTCGCTGAGGGTCACAAAGCTCGAGGCGTCATTGGCGGAGGGAACGGCGCCCTCGAACAGCTTCTGCTGGAAGGCGTTGTCGGCGATGCCGTTCTGCTCCATGCCGAAGGCCGCCTGGGCCGACTTGATGGCGTCCTCCGTCTTCTGGCCGAAGGTGCCGTCGGGCGTGGCGCTGAGATAGCCCAGCTCCGCCAGCCGCTTTTGCACGTTGAGCACGTCGTCGCTGACGAGCCCGCGCTGCAGCACGGGGTAGATCACCTCAGGCTCGGGCTCAGGCTTGTCGTCCTCCAGCTCAAAGAGGATCATCTGGGTCTGGCCGTTCTTGTAGGTGGTGATCACCAGGTATTTCATGTCCTCGCCGCTGTTGGGATAGGCGAAGCGCTTGTAGAACGTGGTGGGGGTGTTGGTGGGCAGCGAGATGCCGTACTTGCCGTTGATCTCCGCGTCCATCAGCTGGTAGCCGTGCTCCACGGTATTGCCGGATTCGCTGCGCAGGCTGACGTCCACCACGTTCTGGGGGATGATGGTGGTATTGCCCGTGTAGTCGATCAGCGTCAGCTCGAAGCTCGCCCCCGCCTCGTCGCCCTGCATCTTGTACTGGGTGGCGTACTTGGAGGCGTAGTCCGTGGGCCGCATATACTTCTTCATGGTCTGGGTGAAGCACACGGTTTCATAGGGCTCGCTGGTGGCCTCGACCCGGGCGTTGCCCTCGGCGTTGATCTCGGTGGTATAGGTGAAGCTCTCGCCGTAGGGCACGATCGCCACCACCTGGGGGCCGTAGCCGGAATCTGCCTGTGCGTTCGCCGCTTCGCCGTCCGGTTCCCCGGCGTCCGTGGCGGCGGCGTCCGCCACAGCCTGGGCGTCGTCGGTCTGAGGCGCGGATTCAGGCTCCGCCTCGGGCGTGACCTCGGGCTCTGTCTCGGGCGTGGCCTCGGGCTCGGCCCTGGGCTCGGCATCCGTACCGTCCCCGGCTGGCTGCGGCTCCTCCCCGGCGGCGTTCGGCTGGAGCGCCTGCGTCTCTTCCTGCTCAGCAGACAGCCCGTCCCCGGCCTCGTCCGAGGCGTCGGCGTCCTCGGTCAGCTCCTCGGGATCGACCTCGGGGAAGGCGTCCAGCTCGGCGCCGTTGTCCGCCTGGTCGTCGCCGGCCTCGGGGAAGATGTCCTCATCCTCTTCGGAGGGCTCGTCCTCGGACATGGCCCACGCTTCCGAGGTGGCCTGGGGCGCAAGGGTGACTTCTGCGGCGGTGGGCTCGGGCGTCGCCACCATGAGCGTGTCCCTCGGCGTCCGGTCCACATACCAGCGGTGGGCAAACACGCCCGCCACGGCGCCGAGTATGAAGAATATGATGATCGCAGCGATCAGGCGCTTGCGATACTGGGCGCGCATGCGCCGCACGCGGGCCTTCATGGCCGCGGTCTGCTTCGGGGAATAGTCATCTTGCTTCATTTCCGTCAGTACCTCCTGATGGTGACAGTAATAACTACTATCATTATAATCTCTGCGCCGATGACCCGCAAGCGGCAACGGGGTCTCAACAGCTAAAAACTCTTGACGAAATTGTGACCGGTTTGGGAACAGATGGTAAATAAATGGGTTTTATATGCCAATCTCACCCTCGGGCGCCAGGGACTGGACCTCGGGCAGGTCGGCCAGGGTCTCCATGCCGAAATGCTGAAGGAACTTGTCGGTGGTGCCGTAGAGGATCGGCCGGCCCAGGGTCTCCCGGCGGCCCTGCTCCTCGATGAAGCCCTTGTTCAGCAGGCTCTGGACGGAATAGTCGCACTTCACGCCGCGAACGGCCTCGATGTCACCCTTTGTGACGGGCTGGCGATAGGCGATGATCGACAGCGTCTCCAGCACCGCCTGGGACAGGGGCTGTTTTTGCAGCGGCTGCAAAAAGTCCTCTACCTGCCGGGCGTATTTGGGACAGATGGACAGGAAAACCGTCTCGCCGCTGCGGTTGAGCTGTATGCCCCGGTTTTCCAGGCCCAGGTGGTCCCCCAGCTCGGCCAGCGCCGCCTCCAGCTCGGACACCGTCAGGTTCATGGCGTGAGCCAGCGCGTCCACGCGCACGGGGTCGCCCGAAACAAACAGTATCGCCTCGATAATCGCCGTCAAGTTTTCCATGCCGCAGCATTCCTTCCCATTGTCGTGTCGAATTATTCTATCATATTATTGTGGAGCGTTCAAGTTGATGGGGTAAATTGTGACCAAATCCGTCAATCTGGGCTTTTGTTTCACATTTATTACAAGTCTATTGAAATATATTACAGAGTGGTATATAATCTCTGCTGAACAGGAAATATTTGTGCCCATTCGGCCCTGAAAACGGCCGGAGGGCATCGGACAAGAGGCAGATCAATGCGAAAATGGATTGCGATAATTGCCGTGGCGGCACTGCTGGCGTGCGCGCTGGTTCCCGGCGTCAGCTTCACGGAGGACCGGAACACGGTCCTGCTCGCCCGGGCGATCTATGCCCTGGCCCGGGACGCCTCCTACGACGCGAAGCTGGCCATCGGCACGGTGGCCATGAACCGGATGGAGAGCGTCTGGTTTGAGGATACGCTGGACGGCGTGCTGAACGAGCAGCACCAGTTCCCCATCGGCAGCCGCTACGACGCCAACAGCCTGGCCGCGGCCCACGAGGTCCTCTCCGGCCGACGCACGCTGTCCGCCGACGCCCTGTACTACCAGTCCCCCGCCGCCTCCCGCCCCAGGAGCGACAGCCCCATCGCCGAGGTCGAGGGATTCAGGTTCTATAATTGTTGATGAATGCCATTTTAAAACGCCCGGAAGGGCGTTTTTTGGTGAGGGAAGCATGGTAAATTGTGATTTATCGAGCTGTTGCTCGATAAATCAGAATTTGAGTATTTAGTATTTAGTGGTTAGTATTTAGTGGTGGTGCAAATCACTACGGGATTTGTTTGATTATAAGGAAACGGTAGAGGCTTCAACGTTTCTTGATCCCTTGAATCAAAAGAAATCCGTTAGGATTTCCTCCTCCACTAACCACTAAATACTAACCACTGAAATTCTGATTTGTCGCTCCCGCGACAAATCAAAATTTACTGTACGCCCCCGTCCGGCTCAATTCCACGCCGTCGCGGTCCATCTGGGCCACGCAGAAGCTGTCGAAGGCGGCGTTGTCGTCCACCCGGGCAACGATGTGCTCAGAATCGATGAACACGGTGTCCAGGGCCTGATCGCCGGCAACGATCCGGCTGAACTCGGTGAAGTTTTCGCCGGTCACCAGCAGGCGGTGGTATTCCCGCACGGCATCGGCGACGACCACGTCCCGGCTACCCATGCGCATGTCGGTGCGCCGGTAGGGGAATTCGCCCTCAAAGGCCTGGCGGTCGCCATAGAGCATGTCGTACTCCAGCATCTCCAGCTTGGAAAGGTATTCCTCGCTGGTGTCGCCGGGATCGGCGGACTGGTGCAGCTTCGTCACCACGCCGCCGGAGAAGCCCAGCTGCTTGAGCAGGTTGGCGTTCAGGCGGTAAGCCTCCAGGTCCGGAGCCTCGAACTGGCCGCCGAAATTGTTCCAGATCACGTAGCGGCTGGCGTAGACGCTGCCGGTGGTGAGCATGTCGTTTTCCAACTCCAGGGCGGGCAGGTGGTCGCCGTAGGCCACCACGATGGTGGGCTCGTCGAAGCGCAGCAGGGCCAGGGTCAGCTCCCGCAGGAACCGATCCGTGCCCGGCAGGGCGTTGACGAAGTTCTGGAACGGTGCCAGCGGGATCTTCTCCGGCAGGGCCTTTACCTCGATGTCCCCAGGCTGGGGCTCGTAGGTATCGGCATACTTGCCGTGGGTCTCCACCGCGATGCAGAAGACCAGGTCGCGCGCGTCGGTGGTGTCCAGCGCGGTCAGGATCTCCTCGGTCAGGCAGGCGTCCCTGGCCCAGCCCACCGGGGTGTACTTCACGTCCTTCATGTATTCCAGCGAGACGAAACGGTCAAAGCCCAGGTTGGGATAGACGACGTTGCGGCTGTAGAAGGTGGCCCGGTTGTTGTGCATGGCCGTGGCCGTGTAGCCGTAGTCCTTCAGGTTGTAGCACATCGTTTCGCAGGTGGTGTTCTGCAGGATCGTGTTGTAGGGGTATTCCCCCGCCCCGAAGAAATCCAGGTCGAGGCCGGAGATTACCTCGAACTCGGTGTTGGCCGTGCCGCCGCCGATGGTGGGCACGTACAACAGCCCGCTGGGGAAGCGGCCGCAGAGCCGGTTGAACCAGGGCGTGGGGTCGGCGGAGTATTCTCCCCCCCTGATGGTGCCCACGTCGAAGAAGGACTCCAGCTGCACAAACACGATGTTCGGGTGGGCCAGGTTGTCCTCCTCGTCAAACACCGGGTACACCAGCTCGGTGGTATCCTCCTCGGAAATCTCGTCCAGTATGCCAGTGACGGTGTCCGAGGAATAGGCCTCCGGCCGGGAAATGCCCCGCTGGCCGAAGGTGAACACGAAGCAGGTGGCGAAGCCGTAGTCATTGTAGGCGTCCACCAGGCTGTCGAAATGCCGCGGGAAGGCCCCCGCCCGGATGCCCAGCGCCGCCACCATCGCCGTCAGCAGCACGAAGCCTACGAACACCGCCAGGGACATCGGCAGGTTGTAGTGGCTGCGCCGCTTCATGCGGCTGAACAGCGCGATCACCAGCAGGATCGCCCCGAAGCCGCTGGCGAACATCAGTATGATCTGGGGCCAGGTGTAGTAGATGGTGATCAGCGAGAAGGCGTCCTTGATCATCAGGATGTCCACCGAGCAGAAGGGCTGGGTGCGGTCCTTGACCACGATGTACTGCACGATGCCCAGCACCACCCACAGGATCGCCGTGGTGGCCAGCACCGCCCGCCGCCGCCTGAACAGCTCGGAGAACACCAGCGTGGTCAGCACGATCAATACATTGTACAGGAAATAGCCCGGACGCTGGACGACGAACTGGAACAGCCGCGCCACCGAGAGCCCCCGGTTGCACAGCTCCAGCACCAACGTCAGCGCCAAAGCAAGCACCGGCAGGAAGATCAGCCTGGATCTCACGCTGCCGGTTTCATATTTGATTTCCCGCACCCCGGTGGGGCGCTTGAATAGCTTGAACATGGATATACCTCGGTTGGTTGGATAAATTCTGATTTATCGAGCTGTGCTCGATAAATCAGAATTTGAGTATTTAGTGGTTAGTATTTAGTGGTGGTGCAAATCCCTACGGGATTTGTTTGATTATAAGGAAACGGTAGAGGCTGCAACGTTTCTTGATCCTTTGAATCAAAAGAAATCCGTTAGGATTTCCTCCTCCACTAACCACT
>JAZSAA010000419.1:0-6598 GCA_045601625.1 Clostridia bacterium
CATCCTCCTCAGATTTGCCTGAAATCGCAGGCGATTTCCGGGCGGCAAATCTGCAAGGAAACCTTTTTTGCTCTGGTCGACAGGCTCCCTGCCGCAAAAAAGGCCCCGCCCGCGGCGTACACGCCGCCGCGTACGATTAAAGATCGGGGCGCTCCGCCCCCGATACCCCCGGTAAGTTACCCAAAAGCCTCCCCTGAAAGGGGCATCGAGCGCCAGGAAAACAGTCCAGTGGACTGTTTCCAGCGAGATCGGGCCGGCAGGCCCGTGGACGGTGGCGCGTAGCGCCGGAGGGGTTCCGTCTCCCCGACAAATCAGAATTAAAAGACCAGTTACCTGGTCTTTTTCTTTGCGATCTTCCTCGTCTCCGCCGGGTGGAACTCGCGGTTGTACTGGTCGATCAGCTGGCCCTGGCCGTTGCGGCGGACGCGGAAGTAGGTGAACTGGCGGATGACGTCGTACAGCACGGCCATCAGGGGAACGCCCACGATCATGCCGCCGATGCCCCACAGCCCGCCGAAGAGCAGTATGGCGAACATCACCCACAGCCCGGACAGGCCGGTGCTGTTGCCCAGGATGCGGGGGCCGATGAAGTTGCCGTCCAGCTGTTGCAGCAGCGTGAAGAAGATCAGGAACATCAGGCAGTGCATGGGGCTCTCCAGCAGCAGCAGCAGCGCGCAGGGGATCTCGCCCATCCAGGGGCCGAAGAAGGGGATGATGTTGGTCACGCCCACGATCACGGCGATCAGCTCCGGCGAGCCGAAGCCCATCAGCAGGCAGCCGATGTAGCACAGCACGCCCACGATGGCCGAATCCAGCAGCTTGCCCATGAAGAAGCCGTTGAACATGCGGTCGGCGAGCCGGACCTCCTTCTCCACCCATTCGGCCCAGGCGGGCTTGAGCATGCCCCGCAGCAGCAGCCTGGCCTGGGCGGCCAGCTGGCGGCGGCGGGCCAGCAGGTAGATGGCGATGATCAGGCCCAGCATCAGGTTGGCCACCACCCCCGCCACGCCGGCCGCGCCGGTGATCAGCGACTGGGTCAGGCCGGGCAGGGCCGCGGTCTTGGCCCGCAGCGTGCCCATCAGCGAGCGGGTGATGGCGGGCAGGCCGGATTTCAGGAACTCGCTGAACTGGGTGTACCAGTCGCCGCCGATGCCCTCCAGCCACTCGCCCCACTCCGGGTGGGCCTCCAGCAGCGCCACCAGCGCCTTGCGCGCCTGCTCGATCTGGCCGGGCAGCACCCGGATCAGCTGCTGGACGCTCTTGACCAGCTGGGGGATGATCAGCAGCAGCACCGCCAGCACGATGACCAGCAGCGTCAGCAGCGACAGCACGATGGACAGCACCCGGCCCGCCCGGGTGCCCTCACGCTTGAACCATTTGGCGAACAGCCCCTCCAGCCTGCGGCACAGCGGCGTGACCAGGTAGGCGATCACCGCGCCGTACATGAAGGGCTTGAGTATTTTGCCCACCACGCCCAGCGCCGCCTGGACGCCCTTCAGGTTGGACAGCAGGAAATAACACACCAGCGTGAACAGCGCGATGGCGCAGCCGGTGAGGATCAGCTTGACATAGCGTTCGTTTTTCGGGTTGTTCATGGATGCCTCAATTATGCCGCTTTTCGGCGTTCATTTCGCTCAGCAGCCCGTAGGTGTTCCGATAGGTCTCCCGGCGGCCGCCCTCCAGCAGGCCTTGCAGGCCGCGGGCGGTTTCGGGATCGTTCAGCAGGTCCTTCAGCCAGGGGGGATAGTGGGTGCCGCACTCGGGCAGCACCTCGACCTTGAAGTCCTCCAGCGTCTTGCCCCGGCGGTAGCTGCGGCCCACGCTGTCGGTGGCGGCGTCGAGGCAGTCGGCGCAGAGCACGATGTCGATGATGGGCTTGACGGGGCTGGCGGCGGCGTCGAAGTCCTCGGGGTAGCCCCGGGAGTTGTCGTACCAGCGGTGGTGGCCCAGGGCCACGTCCCCGTAGGGGCGGGTGGAATCGTAGCGCTCCAGCATCTCGCAGCCGGTGCGGGGATGGGTGCGGATCAGCTCGAACTCGGTGTCGAACAGGTTGCGCCCGTAGACGAATATGGTGTCGATGATGGACAGCTTGCCCACGTCGTGGCAGCGGGCCGCGTGGAAGGTGAATTCCTTGAGCGCCTCCCGGTTTTTGAGGACGTCCTCCACGCTGGCGCACCCTGCTACGCCCACCAGCCGCCGGGGATCGCGGTCGATCAGCCGCCCGCACAGGTAGGCTGACAGCTTCGCCACCATCATCGAATGCACGTAGGTGGGCGGGTGCAGCGCGGCCAGGCATTCCAGCGCCATCTCCTCGAAGGAGAAGCCGCCGGGCACCTCGATGAAGCGGTCGATGATGCACTGGCAGAATTCCAGCATGCTGGAGAGGCTGCCGCTGTTGGGCATGTGGATGGCGTAGCGGACCATCTCCCGGTAGAAGGCGTCCAGGCGGCGCTCGTCGTCCGGGGTCATGTGGTCGCGGTCCAGCTGGCAGATGGCCTCCAGGGGCAGCTGGAGGTTGTCGTAGATGCCGTTGAGGTCGTAGCGTGTGGGGTCGCGCTGCTCGTACAGGGCGATCAGCGCGTCGTGGCAGTCGTCGTAGCTCATGCGTCCGGCCAGGTAGCGGTTGCGGCAGAGCAGCATCTGCACCTGCTTTTCGTTGTCATATTCGGAAAAATAGGCCGGGTCGCTGTACCACAGGCGGGAGAAATCCTCGGTGCGGTCGCAGATGGTGGAGAGGTGCGCCGGGGGGAAGCCCCGTTCATTGCCACAGTCGGTGACCTTGGCGTAGTAGTTCAGCGCGCGGTAGCGGAAGTAGCGCCAGTTGTAATCCGGCATCAGGCGGTGGTAGAAGGGATCGTCGGCCAGGGCGAGCATCCGGTCCAGGTGCTCAAGCTCCGGGTTCGGCCTGTCCCCGTCGCAGGGGGTGCCCTCGTAGAACACGGCCATGTACCGCGCGTCGGTCAGCACGATCCGTCGGCTGTCGTCGTCCAGCGCCTCAAAGCGCTCCGGCGCCAGGTATTCCAGGTAGCGGCGGCCGATGGCCAGGCCCTCCCGGCGGAAGCGGTTGGCGATCTCGGGGGCGGAATGCACCCGGCCCAGCATCAGCATCAGGGCATAGCAGGCGTCCATCCGCATGTCCAGGCGGCGGATGGTGGCGGCGGCGTCGCCCTGGAGGGAGGCATCCTTCAGCAGCCGGTCCGAGATCAGCGACACGATGGGCAGGTCCAGGTTTTCCACGCTGGTGGCGGACAGCAGCGCCTCGCTGAGGGAGATCAACTCTTCGGTCTGCGCCGGGGAGAGCTGCCCGTTGGAGAACAGCACCGGAAACAGCTCGGAATCCAGGAAGGCCCGGTTTTCGGTGGACAGCCGGCCGATGCGCAAAAAGTTTTCCCGCAGAAGATCGCTGTACAGCAGGGCGTCGTCGACGCCCTCCAGGGACGGCGACGACAGGCGGCGTATCTTCTCCAGCCGCGCAATGAAACCGGCGCTGGTCTGATCGTTTGCGTTGGTCATTTCATTTCCCCGTTTTTCATTCGTATGGGAATAAATGGGAAACCTTTTGATACATCCCTATTGTAGCATATTTGGGGGTGGGGGCGCAACAGAAAAATGGGGAAGACGCTGTAGAGAAATCTTTGACTGCGTTGACAAGTCGTGATAGAATGAAGCAGAAGATAAGGGTGCGGTGTTTACCATGAGCAAACTGGAATGGGACGAGGAGAAAAACAGGAAAAAACCAGCAAAAGCATGGCATTGCCTTTGAAACAGCCGCAAGGATTTTTCTGCATCCTTACATGGAACTGTGGGATGAGATACACAGCGGCATCAAGGCATGAAGGAGACGATAACCACCAAGGATGGGCACACGATTACCAGAATGGAGCTTTCCGATCTTGGGCCAATCACACAACGTGAGAGGGATATGATAAGGAAAGCTGCCATGCGTCCTGTTGTATACGACGAGGATTGTCCGCCGCTATCCCCGGCAATGCGGGAGAAGGCCGAACAGATGATTGCATCCAGGGTAAAGCGGGCATGACAGAAACAGAGGAAGCGCTTCGATTGCGAAGCCTTCCTCTATTTTTTCATGACGGAAATCAAATGGCTGATGGCATCCTTCTGTTCAGGAGAGAGGGTACGCCAGGTCTCGAACATCGTTCGCTGTTCCTCTGTCAATTCGACCATGTTGCCCTCGGCGAAGAACTGGGCCAGCGTGATCCCAAAGCCCTTGCAGATCATCTCCAATGTTGCCACAGAGGGTGTCGTATTGCGGTTGAAGATGTTGGCCACTGTGGACTGGGACAGACCGGATTCGATGGCAAGGCGGTATTCGCTCCAGAACCTATACAATCCTGCGGTGCCTTTTTCGCCATACCTGCGTTGAAGCCCCTTGACTCATTAAAAAGGGCCGATGTGAACGGTCATCCGCACATCGGCCTTTTTTTAATATTCTGTCTCCGCCTCGAACACCTGCATGACCTTGCCGGTGAGGGTGACGGTTTCGTCGGTGACGCGCACGTACAGCTTGCCGCCGGGGACCTGGACGAGGATGTCGGTGTCCTCCGGGCTCAGGCCGTTTTCCACCGCGGCGGCGGCGGCGGCGCAGGCGCCGGTGCCGCAGGCCATGGTCTCGCCGCTGCCGCGCTCGAAGCAGCGCATGCGCAGGGTGGTGGGGTTCACCACACGGACGAACTCGGCGTTCACCCGCTCGGGGAACAGGGGGTCGTTTTCAAAGCGCGGGCCCAGGGTTTGCAGATCCAGGGCGTCCACGTGGTCGGTGAACACCACGCAGTGGGGGTTGCCCATGGACACGCAGGTGACGGTGTAGTCCGCGCCGCCGACGGCGGCCTTCACGCTGACGGCCCGCTCGCCCGGCAGGTTGCAGGGCACTACCTTCGGGTCGAAGGACGCCGGGCCCATGTCCACCGCCACCGACGACACCTTGCCGTAGCGGGTGAACAGGTGCAGCGCCTTCACGCCGCCCACCGTCTCCACGGTGATGTCCTGCCCGGCGACGATGCCCCGGTCGTACAGGTATTTGCCCACGCAGCGCAGGGCGTTGCCGCCCATGCCGCCCTCGGTGCCGTCCCGGTTGAACTGGCGCATCCGCGCGTCGGCCACGTCGCTGCGCTCGATCAGCGTCAGGCCCTCGGCACCCACGCCGTAGTGCTGCTCGCACAGCCGCACGGCCAGGCTCTCCGGGCATGCGATGTCGCCGTTCATGTTGTCGATGAGGATGTAGTCGTTGCCGGCGGCCTGCATCTTCACGAAGCGCAGCTTCTCGTGCTCCGAACGCATGTGGTTGATGTCCACCAGCTCGGTGTTCTGCTGGCTGTAGCGGGAGAGCAGTATGTCCGCCAGCGCCCGGGCCGTGTCCAGCGACGTGAAGCAGGCGATGCCCAGCCCCAGCGCCCGGCGGTGCAGGGCGATGTAGTCCTCCACGGTGCTGTCCATCAGCGCGCCGGTGTAGATGATGTAGTTGACCTTCCCGCTCTCCAGCAGCTCGAAGGCGTGGTCGCTCTGCCGGATGCCGGGGATGGTGGTCACCGGCAGGTCCAGCGTGGCGATGGCGGCGGCGGTGCCCTCGGTGGCGTACAGCGCGCAGCCCAGGTCGCTGAAGCGGCGAGCCACGTCCACCACCTCGGGGTAGTCGTGCTCGTCAACGCTCAGGAACACGCCGATTCTGGAGCCCGGATGGGGCAGCTTGATGCCGGAGGACACCAATCCCTTGAACAGCGCCTCGGACAGGTTCTTGCCCAGGCCCAGCACCTCGCCGGTGCTCTTCATCTCGGGCCCCAGGTAGCTGTTGGCGTCGTTCAGCTTCTCAAAGGAGAACACGGGCACCTTCACCGCGCAGTAGGGCGGGGTTTTGTACAGGCCGGTGCCGTAGCCCATGCCCTTCAGCGGCTCGCCGGTCATCACCCGGCTGGCGATGTCCACCATGGGCACGTTCGTGACCTTGCTGATGTAGGGGATGGTGCGGGAGGCCCGGGGGTTCACCTCGATCACGTACAGCTGCCCCTGCCACACCAGGTACTGTATGTTCACCAGGCCCTTCGTGCCCAGGGCCAGGGCCAGCTTTTCGCTGCTTTTGACCACGGTGTCCATCATGGCGTCGTCCAGCGAGAAGGGCGGGTAGACGGCGATGGAGTCGCCGCTGTGCACGCCGGCGCGCTCCACGTGCTGCATGATGCCGGGGATCAGCACGTCCGTGCCGTCGGAGATCACGTCCACCTCCAGCTCGATGCCGGACATGTACTTGTCGATCAGTACGGGGTTTTCGATGCCGCCCGCGAGGATGCGGTTCATGTAGACCGTCACGTCCCGGTCGTTGTGGGCGATGGTCATGTTCTGGCCGCCGATGACGTAGCTGGGGCGCAGCAGCACCGGGTAGCCCAGGGTGCCCGCGGCCTCGAGGGCCTCGTCCAGCGCCCGGACGCTCATGCCCTTCGGGCGACGGATGGCGAACTGCTCCAGCAGCGCGTCGAAGCGCTCCCGGTCCTCGGCGATGTCGATGCCCTCGGCGCTGGTGCCGAGGATCTTCACGCCTGCCTGGTCCAAATGCTGGGTCAGCTTGATGGCGGTCTGGCCGCCGAAG
>JAZSAA010000420.1:0-5843 GCA_045601625.1 Clostridia bacterium
CAGCAGGAACAGGTCGGTGGTCACGGTGTCCGTCAGTGCGGTGCCGTTGTCGCCCCGGTACTCGTCGTACCAGTCCTCGAGGGCGTAGTGGTTGGTGTAGGCCAGGGGGATGGAATCGATGCCCTGGTACATCTGCACGAACTCGTGGGCGTAGGTGCCGATGGGCTTCAGGTTGTACTTCATCGCCAGGTACACGTTGCTGGTGCCCATGCAGTTTTCGGTCTCGGTGGCGAAGCGGCGCACCACCTCGTCCTCCCACACACGGGACAGCCTGCGGCGGCAGCCGAACTCGGCGAACCTGAAGGTGTACTTGCCGAACTGGAAGTCCCGGATCTTGGCGTCCAGCTTTTCCCGGGCCGAAGCCAGCAGGGTGTCGTAGTCGTACTGCATGCGGAAGTAGACCTCGTTGACGATTTCCAGCAGGTAGATCTCGAACTGCATGGCCGAGAACAGCGGTCCCCGCACCACGATGCCCAACTCGCCGTCCTCGGACAGCGAGGTCTCCACGTAATCCCGCAGGGGCCGCCACAGGCGCAGGAATTCCACGTAGTCGTGCTTGATGAAGCGGATGGAGCGAAGGTAATCCAGCTCCTGGCGGGTGAAGGTCAGCGTGCAGAGGTGGTCGATCTGGGCGTTGATCTCGTCGAACATTTCCCTGGTGAATACGACGCCCTCGTTGCGGCAGCGGAAGTAGTATTCACCGTTCAGGTCGGTGTGCTTGTGGAAGATCACCTGGTCCATGTTGAACTTGTACAGGTCGGTATCCAGCAGGGATACGACGATGGGATCGAGTTTCATACTTCTTCCTCCTGTTGTCGGCAGCATTCAGCGCCGGCCATTCATCGCAGAGTTGATTTGCCAATGCTCCGAAGGGCTTTCATCTTCCATATCCAGCAGCGGCAGGACTTCATTGGGCACCAGGGCCTGCACCTCCCGCTTCAGCGCCCGGATCCGGGACAGTCGACGGCGTACTCCCGTGGAGGAGACGCCCCGCAGCCGGTCGGAGGCGCCCACGACCTGAATGTAATCCGACAGCGTGGAGAGGTAGGGGTCCTCGCGGATCATGGCCTCGCATTCATCCGTGCCCCGGCCATTGCAGACGAAGCCGAATTCCCGGGCGATATCCCCGACATGCTTCCAGCCGTGTTCCAGCTCCGGCAGCTTGTCCGAACCGATGAGCAGCGCAAGCGCGTAGCCCTCGTCCCTCAGGTGGCAGAGGGTTTCATAGGTGCGGGGCTGTGCCTCCTGCCGCAACTCCCAGTCCGTCACCACCATCCAGGGCCGGCTTTCAGCGGCGCGTCTAAGCATCTCGAAGCGCTGCCAGTCGCTGAAGGCGAAGTCCTTCTCCTGCTCATCCCGGATATAGACCGCCTTGGAGGGCACATACACCACGCCCTCCCGCCCGGTCGCCTCCATGGCGAGGCGGGCCGCCTCAATGTGGGCGATGGTGGGCGGATTGAAGGCCCCGAAGAAGGCCAGTACGCGCTTCAAGGCTGTTCCTCCTTCCCGAAGGGGTCGAGCACCACGGGCATGCGCCGCTTGAACATGTTGGCGCGCTCCCTGGTGCGGATCTTTTCGTCCGTTTCAGCGTCGCCGCAGGTGCCCAGGCGGATGAAGGCGTGGATGTCGGCGTAGCGCAGGCCCAGCTTGACCTCGTCGCTCACGCCGGAGAGCCCGTCGGTGGGGGTCTTTTCCACCAGGTCCCTGGGCAGCTCGGGCATGGTCAGGCCGATCTGAACCACTTCGACGCTGGTCACCGCCCCCAGCAGCGAGAAATCGCATGAGGTGTCGCCGTCCTTGGTGCAATAGCCCACGGTGGCCTCGGAGAGGTTGCCGGTGCCCACCAGCCGCGCCCCCAGGGCCTGGCAGATGTAGCGCAGGGTGGTCATGCGCAGGCGGGGGCCCACGTTGATGTCGCTCTCCCGGCTGTAGGGAACGGGGAATTCGCCCGCCACGGCAGTGGTCTCAATCTGGTCGGTTGCAGCCTTCAGCGCCTGGTGCATGGGGCCGATATTGATCGTGCGCCGCTGGATGCCCAGGGCGTCGCAGACCCGCACGCTGTCGGAGATGTCCTTCTGTTCGCCGTCGGGCAGCATCACGCCATAGACGTTTTCCGGTCCGAAGGCCCTTGCGCACAGCGCCGCGCAGACCGTGGAATCCTTGCCGCCGGAGACGCCCAGCACCACCCGGCTGAAGCCCTGCTCCCCGGCCAGCGCCTTCAGCGCCGCGACCAGGTTGTCCCGCGCCTTTTCCGCGTTGAATGTATACTGCTTCATAATCCTCTTACCTCCTTGGGTCAGATCACGTCGATCTGGCAGCTGCGCATGGTCTCCAGCGCCGCCTCGTGCTTCTCGGGGGTCACGCCTGCGCAGCAATCCCTGCGCACCGAGATGTCCGCCTCGGGGAAGGCCGCCTTCAGCAGCAGCGCGTTGGACACCACGCAGATGTCGGTGCACAGGCCGATCAGCTCGATCCCGATCTGATCGGCGCCCTCAGAGAGCCTGCCAACCAGCCCCACCAGGTTCATGCTGCCGAAGGTGGGCTTTTCCAGGCTGACGCAGCCTCCCAGCAGCTTCGCCACCTCGGGGCGGATGCGCCAGCCCTCGGTACCCCGGATGCAGTGGCGCACCGGCAGGTAGCGGCCCTCCCGGGTGTCCAGGTAGTTTTCCTCGTGGGTGTCCATCGTGGCGATCACCGTCTCCCCGTCCTCCCGGGCCTTGCCGACCCGATCCACCACAGCGGGCACAATGCCCTGGGCCTCGGGGGTCCCAAGGCTGCCGTCGATAAAGTCGTTCTGCATGTCTACGACGATCAAAAAGCGCTTTTTCATGGTCATTCCTCCATTTTTATCGCTCTGTCATGCGGTAGATTGCCGCGGGCCGGCCGCGCCTGCGCCGGCGGGGCGGCTCCGCCCGGTCGGCCAGGGCGATGCGCCCCGTCTCCTCGTAGCGGTTCTGGATGGTCCTGCGGAAATTGCTGCCGTCCGCCGTCTTTTCCAGCACCGCCTCGAACACGGTCTGCAATTCCCCCAGCGTGAACGCCTGGGGATCGTTCAGGAAGCGGAAAGCGATGTCGGTGTAGTCGATCTTGCCCCGCAGCCGCTGGACCCCGGTTTCGATGATCCTGCCGTGGTCGAAGGCCAGGTCGCCGCCGGTCAGCTTAAGCCCCCCGCCGTCGGTCAGGCCCAGCTCGCCGCCCGCCAGCGATACGCCGAAGAACCGCGGCCCCTTCCCGTCCGCCGGCATCAGGGGTGCCAGCCGGTCCCAGGGTGCCGCCACCAGGTAGGCGATGGAGATCACCCGGCCCCTGGGGTCCCGGTTCAGCTCGGTGAAGGTGTAGAGCTGCTCCATGAACGCCCCCTGGACGGGAAGCATCCTCTCCAGCAGCTTGCCCGCCGTGGCTTCCGCGGAATCCTCCCGTTCCACCAGCTTCCCCGGCAGCGCCCAGCACTCCTCGAAGGGCGGCCTGGTCCGCCGGGACAGCAGCAGGTTCAGCCGCCCGTCCCGCACCGTCAGGACCAGTATGTCCACCGTGACGAACACCTGATCCTGAACCAGTCTGTCCGGCATCAGCCCCGCCTCCTTTTTCGGTCAAGTTGACTGTAATTAGATTATAGTGGCTTCATCCTTCCCTGTCAAGTATTATTTGTCGTTTTGACTATAATTAATCATTCTTTTAATATAAATGGATATGCCATATTTTCCGGAAAATATGGCATATCCATCATCCGTCATTCTTTTATTGATCGATCCGCCGCGCTTCCATATAATACCGCTTTTCCGTGGCCTCCCCCATCGAGAAGGTCTTTCTCGGCAGCACGCCGTGGCGGCGGATGGCGTCAAACAGTTCGGATTTGTCGAAGGCACGGAGCATCAGGCCCAGGGCGTCGGGACGATCGACCAGCTGCCGCAGGGCGTCCTCGCCGTGGATGTAGTCGATGCGCGCCTCGGGATGGTCCGCCACCCACCCGTCCAGGAAGGCCTGCAGGCGGGCTAGCGGGTGCCCTTCGGATTTGAAGCGCCAGACGTGGCCCGCGCCATCGAAGGCGACCAGGTCGTCCCCCTCGCCCAGGTCCGCGCCGTCGACGCGCAGGGCGTCACGGTATGCGTCCATCAATTCAGAGGGATCCACATTGAACAGCGCCCGGTGGATGGGCTCGAACACCAGCGCCGGGCAGGCCAGGTTCACCAGCTCCACCAGCGCGTAGCGGGCCGGATGGCTCGCCCGCGCCTCCGGGGGCAGGGCATCCCGGATGTCCAGCCAGCACTGCCGCGCCGCCGCCAGCGAGTGGTTGCCGTCGCCCACGGCGTACAGCAGCCCGTCGGACCTCGCGTTCAGGGCGTCGATGGCGTCGAACACGCCCTGCACGTCTGCGCCTTCGACAGCCCAGCCCTTCAAATGGCCGCCGCCCAGCATCAGCTCAAAGTCGTACAGCGGGCGCAGGGAATCGCGGCGCGCCATTAGCGGCTCGATGACCGTGCAGCCGGGGTCGTCGATCAGCATCATCACGTGGGGCAGCTCCAGCGGCGCGCCCGCGCGGATGCGAGCCCTGGGCGGCACCCGTTCAAGCACCGTGCCCTCGGTGGCCCGGATCAGGCTGGACGAACCGGGGGTAAAATCGTAGGCCTCCAGGTCCAGCGCGACCACCAGGCCGGGCCGCACGCCCGCGGGGGTCTGGCGCTCCACCAGCACGAAGCCGTCCGACACTGCCGTTTCCAGCGTGCCGTCCGCCAGATAGGCGGCCATGGCGCTGTGGATGGCCGGTATCCGCGCATCCCCCTCGTTCAGCCAGGCCTCCGGCAGGATCAGCCGCAGCGCGGAGGGCGCGTCCCCCACCAGCGCGTCGGCCCTCTGCCAGTATTCCGGCTGGGCGGTAAACTGGTCGCAGGCCACCACAGCCCACTTCCGAAGGTCAATGCCCCTCCGGGGCAGGAGGATCCCGGCGGTATTCAGGGCGTTGTTCACGTCAATCCCTCATTTCAATCGTGAGGCTGTCTCAAAACTGTGTCGGTTCGCGGAGCCCGGTGTGGCGGCAGATCGCCGCCGTTACGGAACCGCTTTCCTTCACGGTATCGTTTTGAGACAGCCTCATTCAATATACTCAAATGCTTTACGGCATCAGCAGCCGCGCGCGGAACACGGTGTCCAGCGCCAGCAGCTTGTCCCGCAGCTGGGCGCTGGGCTTCTCGTCCACGTCCAGCACGGTATAGGCGTAGGCGCCCCGGGACTGGTTGACCATGTTTTCGATGTTCAGCCGCTCCCCGGAAATCACCTGGGTGATCGCGCCCAGCACGTTGGGCACGTTCTTGTGCAGTATGGAAATCCGGGGCATGGTGGGCTTCTCCAGCGCGCAGTTGGGATAGTTCACGCTGTTCACGATGGAGCCGTACTTGATATAATCGTTGATCTGCTTGGCCACCATGCGCACGCAGTTGTCCTCGCTCTCGGGGGTGGAAGCGCCCAGATGGGGCGTGAGCACCACGTTGCGCGCGCCGATCAGCGCCTCCTCCGGGAAGTCGGTGACGTACACGCGCAGCTGGCCCTGCTCCAGCGCCTCCTTGACGTCGGCGACGTTGACCAGCGGGCCGCGGGCGAAGTTCAGCAGCGCGGCGGTATTCTTCATCCGGGAGATGGCCCCGGCGTCGATCATGCCCCGGTTGCCGTCGGTCAGCGGCACGTGCAGCGTGATGTAGTCGCTCTTCTCGATGACCTCGTCCAGGCTCAGGGCGTGGCGCACCGACCGGGACAGCCGCCAGGCGTTGTCCACGGAGATGTAGGGGTCGTAGCCCAGCACGTCCATGCCCAGGGCCACGCCCGCGTTGGCCACCTGCAGGCCGATGGCG
>JAZSAA010000421.1:0-2630 GCA_045601625.1 Clostridia bacterium
CCCGCCGGGTTGTACGATGATATTCGTACCGGGCGGGCGCCGCATCGGCGCCCCTGCGGGTAACAGGAGGATTGTTGGTATGATGCAAGGTAAAAAGGTCCTCGTCTTCGGCATGGCGCGCAGCGGCATCGCGGCGGCGAAGCTGCTGCTGCAGCGCGGCGCGAAGGTTTGGGTGTGCGACGGCAAGGCCGAGGCGGACTTTGGCGGCGCGCTGGACGAGCTGAAGGCCGCCGGCGCGGTGCTGTACCTGGGTGAAAAGCACCCGGAAAACCTGGTGGAGGGCATGGACGCGCTGATCGTCAGCCCCGGCATCCCGGTGGAGCATCCCGCCGTGGTCCGGGCGAAGGCGCTGGGCGTCGAGGTGATGGGCGAAATCGAGTACGCCTACCGCGAGGCCAGGGGCCTGCTGCTGGCCATCACCGGCACCAACGGCAAGACCACCACCACAACGCTGCTGGGCGAGATATTCAAAAACGCCGGCCGGCGCACCTTCGTGGTGGGCAACATCGGCATCCCCTACAGCGGCGCGGCGGGGGAGACGAAGCCGGGGGACGTGACCGTCTGCGAGATATCCTCCTTCATGATGGAGACCTCCAGCGAATTCCATCCCGCCGTCTGCGCGGTGCTGAACATCTCCGAGGACCATCTCAACCGCCACGGCACCATGGAAAGGTACATCGCGCTGAAGGAGCGCATCTTTGAAAACTGCGTCGGGGACGACGTGGTGGTGCTGAACTGGGACGATCCCGTCACCAGGGACATGGCCAACCGGGTCAAGTGCCGGGTGGCCTGGTTCTCCTCCCGGAACCCGGTGCCCTTCGGGGCCTTCGTGCGGGACGGCAGCATCGTCTACGGCACGCCCCAGGATTGCAAGACCGTCTGCCCTGCGGACGAGGTTTACATCCCCGGCGAGCACAACCTGAAAAACGCCCTCGCCGCCACGGCCATGGCCATGGCTTCGGGCATCCCCGCGCCGGTCATCCGCCATACGCTGCGCACCTTCAAGGGCGTGGAGCACCGCATCGAGTTCGTCCGCGAGCTGGACGGCGTGCGCTTCATCAACGACTCCAAGGGCACCAACGTGGATTCCAGCATCCAGGCCGTGCGGGCCATGAAGCGGCCCACGGTGCTGATCCTGGGCGGCTACGACAAGCACACCGACTTCACGCCCCTGTGCCAGGAGATCGTGAAGTGCCCCATCTCCCGGATCGTGCTGATCGGCGACACCGCGAAGCAGTGCGAGGAGACCCTGGAAAAGGTGGGGTACCACGCCTGGACCCACTGCGGCTACGACTTCAGGGCCGCGGTGGAGAAGGCCTTCGAGCTGGCCAACCCCGGCGGCAACGTGCTGCTGTCCCCCAGCTGCGCCTCCTTTGACATGTTCAAGGACTACGAGGAACGGGGTCGCATCTTCAAGGAAATCGTGAACGGCCTGGAGGGTCGGGGGGCTTGATTCTCCGGCCCGTCACCGGGGCCAATGACGCGCGGCAGGCTGCCGCGGGGAGAGATACGGGCCGGCGCATGTTCGCCGGCATCGACAGGGGATTGGCGATCACCACGGCGCTGCTGCTGGTCACGGGCCTGGCTACGCTGTACGCCGCAAGCTACTACAACGCCCAGGACAACGGCGGCGCGCTGTCAGAGGTGCTGTCCCAGCTGTTCGGCGTGGGCGTAGGCGCGGCGGCGATGGCCGTGATCCTGCGCCTCGACTACCGGGTCTTGGCGAAGCCCTGGCTTTGCGGCGGGCTGCTGGCGGTGAGCTTTGCCGCGCTGGCGCTGGTGGCGGTGCCGGGCATCGGCAGGATGCTGAACGGCTCCCGGCGCTGGCTGCGGCTGGGGCCGGTCAGCTTCCAGCCCTCGGAGCTTGCGAAGTACGCGATGATCGTCTACCTCGCAAGGGCCATGAGCCAGAAGCGGCAAGACGTGACCCGGTTCTTCCGGGGCCTCGCGCCGCTGTTTGTGTTGCCGGGGGTCATGTTCCTGCTGATCCTGATGCAGCCGAACCTGTCCACCGCGGGCAGCATACTGATCGTCACCGCCGTCATGGCGATGATCGCCGGGGCCCGCTGGC
This sequence comes from Clostridia bacterium, assembly GCA_045601625.1. Lineage (GTDB taxonomy): Bacteria > Bacillota > Clostridia > Christensenellales > Aristaeellaceae > UBA2862. The sequence goes on from JAZSAA010000421.1 coordinate 2,072, forward strand.
GGCATATGGGCCTGGTGGGCGCGGCGGGCATGGCGCTGGGCACCTTCTACGCCCTGTCTGAGGACTATCGCCGGGCACGGCTGATGTCCTTCCGCCATCCCTTCGACTTCATGACCAACGAGGGCTACCAGCTGTCCCAGTCGCTGCTGGCCTTCGGCTCTGGCGGGCTGTTCGGCATGGGCCCGGGCATGGGGCGGCAGAAGTTCGCCTTCCTGCCATACCCGGAGTCCGACTTCATATTTGCCGTGGTGGGGGAGGACCTTGGCTGGGTGGGCTGCGTGGCGGTGCTGGCGCTGTTCGGGGCCTTCCTGTTTTTCGGGCTGCGGGTGGCCATGCGCTGCCCCGACCGCTTCGGGGCCATGCTGGCGGGGGGCATCACCTGCATGATCGGCGTGCAGTGCGTGCTGAACGTGGCGGTTGTGATCGGCATGATGCCCACCACCGGCCTGCCCCTGCCCTTCTTCAGCGCCGGCGGCACCTCCGTCAGTATCCTGATGGCCGCCGTGGCGGTGCTGATGAATATATCGAGGGAGAACGGCAAATTCTGATTTGTCGGGCT
>JAZSAA010000422.1:0-6224 GCA_045601625.1 Clostridia bacterium
CGGGGGGGCAGCCCACCCCCGCCCCCGCGCGTTTGTGTTTGTTTTCCTCCTGGTCGCCTCACCGCTTCGGCGCCACGCGCTTTCCACTTGGGGCGATGGCCCGCTGGGGACAGACCATCACGCACAGGTGGCAGCCCACGCACCGCCTGACGTTGAGCACCGGCTTGCGCTGTTTGTTCAGCCGAATCGCCTGGTGCCCGCCGTCGGCGCAGGAGATCTCGCAGCGCCCGCAGCCCACGCACTTCTCCCGGTCAAAGCGCGGGTAGATCACCGTATCCCGTTCCAGCACGTCGGTGGTGCCGTGCATGGAATCCAGGCCGAGGCCGATGATCTCCTCCACGCTTCCGAACCCCTTCTCGGCGAGGTACAGCTTCAGGCCCTCCTTGAGGTCGTCGATGATGCGATAACCGTATTGCATCACCGCGGTGGTCACCTGGATCGACCCGCCGCCCATCAGCATGAACTCCAGCGCGTCCAGCCAGGTCTCCACGCCGCCCATGGCGGACAGGTGCAGCCCCTGCAGCGCCGAGTTCTGGCCCAGCTCCGCGACGAACCGAAGCGCGATGGGCTTGACGGCGTTGCCGCTGTAGCCGCCCAGGGCGCTCTGGCCGTGGACCGACGGGGAGGTCGTGAGGGTGTGGATGTTCACCCCCACCACGGACTTGATCGTGTTGATGGCGGAAAGCCCGTCCGCGCCGCCCCGCATGGCCGCCTCGCCGGCGGGGCTCATGCTGGCCACGTTTGGCGTCAGCTTCGCCAGCACCGGGATGCCGCAGGCCAGCTTGGCGGAGGCGGTGTACCGCTCCACCAGCGCCGGCACCTGGCCGATGTCCGAGCCCAGGCCACCCTCGGCCATGTTGGGACAGGAGAAGTTCAGCTCCACCGCGTCCGCGCCGTTCTCCTGGCAGAGCCGGGCCAGCTCGCCCCACTCCGCCTCGTCCCGGCCCATGATGGAGGCCAGTATGAACTTGGTGGGGTACCTGGCCTTGAGGCGGCGGAAGACCTCCATGTTCTCGGCCACGCTGTGGTCGGAGAGCTGCTCGATGTTCTTGAAGCCACTGATGCTGCCGGACGCCTCGAGGACGGCGGAATACCGGGGCGAGGCTTCGTGGATGTCCATCGAGCAGATGGTCTTGTAGCACACCCCCGCCCAGCCCGCCTCGAAGGCGCGGGCGCACATGTCGTAGTTGCTGGCCACCACCGAGGAGGACAGCAGGAATGGGCTCTCCAGCGGGATGCCGCACAGCTGGCAGCGCAGCAGGTCGTCATCCGGGGGAACGGTGGTCTCCGTCAGGGGCTTCACCTCGTCGTAGAGCCGGGTAACCAGTCCGCGGACGGGCACCTGGCCCGGCCGGACGCAGGCGCGCTCGCAGGGCGCGTCGCAGGCGAGGCAGGGGTTATCCGTGGGCAGGCGGGAAACCGCCCCCTGTTCGTTGCGCATCCATATGCTGCGCAGCAGCCCCGAGGGTTGAAGCGCTCCACAGGCCGCGTCGCAGGGCGCGTCCCCGCACAGCACGCAATGGATCATGTCCAGTCGACGAATCGTCGGTTCATTCAGGATCACAGCAGCTCGCCTCCTTGTTCGGGCACACCAATGTCAGTCGGAATACCTGTCTGCCCCTTCATTATACTATAAAAATGCTTCCCCATCAATCAAATCGGGGCCGTGACACAATAAAACCCGAATTCCGCCGGACGGGTGACGCGCGGAGATTCTATATTGACGGAAGGCGGCGCAGCCGCTATAATCGTGGTGTACAAGCCGGCCGCGCCATGGGCGGCGGAGGGGTGACAGGCGATGAATGTCTATGATTTTGACGGGACGATCCACCATCCCGACTGTTCCATCGACTTCTGTTTCTGGTGCATGAACCGGCATCCGACGCTGTACATAACGTTCTTTCCCGGGGCGCTGAACGCGCTGGTCCGCTACAAGCTGGGAAGGATGCCCCGCCACCTGATGATGCGTCGCTTCTTCTCCTATTTGACCAGGATCGACGATTTTGACGCGCAGATCGAGCGCTTCTGGGACAGGCACGAGGACAGGATCTCCCGGTGGTACCTCGCCCAGAAGCGGGACGACGACCTCATCATCAGCGCGTCGCCGCTGTGCGTCATGGCGCCCATCGCCAGGCGGCTCGGCGTGCGGGTGGTGGCCACGGAATACGACCGGGAATACGGCGTGTTCCTCAACAATCTGATGGCCGCGAAGGAGAAGGCCCGGTACATCATCGATCACGGCTTCCCCGTGATCGAAAACTTCTATTCGGACTCGCTGGCCGACACGCCCCTCGCCCTCTGCGCGGAGAAGGCCCACCTGGTGACCAAAAAGGCACAGAAGGTGACGGACTGGCCCGACCTGGACGGGGAGACGATGGAGAAGGTGCGCCGGAAGATCGATACCGGATGGTTCCATCTGGATTGACCGGGTAAGCGGAACGCCTGGACATAGCGAGGGGGAGACGCCGATATGGCGTCTCCCCCTCGCTATGTCCTACCCCTCTGGCTCCTCCTGCCGCACCCGGGACAGGTAGTCGTGGTATTTCACATCGTCGATGTACTTCCTGTGCGCGCGATAATACTGCTCCCGATTCTCGTCGTCCTCCCCCATTCCGGGGCGCAACGCCGCCAGCAGCACGGCCACGCCCACGTGAAAGAGAATCACACCGCTGATGCCCGCGAAGAACCTGCACAGCATGATCCATATGGCGACGGGCAGCAGTATGCCCACCGTGTGTATCACCCTGTCCTCCCGCAGTATGGCCTCCCGGCTCTCCGCCCGCACCGCCCCGCAGGCGATCAGGCGGTCCGTAAAGGGCACGGTAAACGTGGCGTGCCGCCTCAGCGCGTGGTATTCCGTCACCGCCAGCAGCGCGAGCACCAGCACCATGATGTCCGCCATGACAACCAGCGCGATTCGCATCGGCCAATCCCTCCCGTGATTCAGTTTGCATCACCATGATAAGCCGGGGGACAAATTCTGTCAAGCCTTTGACAGGCTCCCCCGGCCCGTGATATTATTTACGCAGACACCAATACAGCGGAGGCGCGTTTCCAATGAATGTGAAGGGCCTGCTGGCGGAGATCCTGAACGCCGTCGTCAATCACGAGCGCAACAAAGTCAGGACACAAAAGCCGGACTACTACCTGAACCAGAAAAAACAGCTCTGGTACGCCATGATGAATCGGGTGGACGACGAAGTGTCGGACGAGGAGAAGCCGGACGAATCATGATTCGCCTTCCTCCAGCCGGTTCTGCCGGCGGTAGGTCAGGGGACTCACGCCGGTGAGCTTCTTGAACACCGTACAGAAATAGTTGCCCGACGACCACCCCAGATTGTAGGCGATGTCGGTGATGGAGGTGTCCGTGCGCTCCAGCTCCAGCTTGGCCCGCTCCACCCGCATGGCGGAGACGTACAGCGCCGGCGTCTGCCCGGTCTCCTCCCGGAAGCGTGTCTTGAACCGGGACAGCGAATACCCCGACAGGCCGGCCAGCGTCGCCAGGGAAAAGGGCTCTGAGATGTTCCGCTCCACGTAGTCCAGCACCCGCTGGATGCGCTCGTCCGAGGGCGCGCGCATCATGGCCTCCACCGGCGGCAGGCGCAGGAAACGGTACAGGAAGCACAGCAGGTGGGCCACTCCCGCGTCCCGGTCCGCCGGGTCATGGGTGGCGAACAGCCCGAAGGCGTGGCGCATCAGCGCCAGGTCCTGCGCGCCCAGGCGCACCAGGCGGCGCGGCATGTTGGCCAGGCCCGCGCACAGCGCCAGGCCCTTTTCCGGGTTCAGGCCAAGGAAATCGTCGGCCTCCGCCAGGTTCAGCTGCATGGCGTAGAGCTCGCAGGGCTCCTGGTGGCTGCCGTTGCCCCGGGCGTGGCATTCGCCGGGAAACACCGCCATCGCCTCGCCGCCGGTATAGGTCAGCGTCCGGGTCTGCCCGTCCCGCACCAGCCGCAGCATGCCCCGCCCCTTGACGATGCAGTGGATCTCCATGATGCCCTGGTGATAGTGCATGGGCGTGGAGGGCTCCGAGGCCAGGTGGCTGAAATAGGTGAAGTTCATCAGCCCGCTGACGCCGTGCACGTCCCGGGTGATGATCTTGCTGCGCTTTTCCCAGGTGTAGCTGTCGATCAGCTCGAACGCGCCCTGCTCCGTCATGTGTATGCCCCCTCGGTATAACCGATTTCAGAAAATTATAAAATCGTATTGTATCTCATTTTAGTTGCAATTCTCATTCCATAATATTATAATAAGAATGTACATATCTTTCAAGGCAATTTGGATATTCCGTGAATAAAAAAGATTTGAGGTGTTGCGCTATGAAGACGATTGCCAACGGCGTGTGGCCCGTCATGATCACCCCCTTCACCGAGGACAACAAAATCGACTACGCGGCGGTTGAGAAGATCATCGAGTGGTACGACAGGGAAGGCGTCACCGGCATCTTCGCCGTGTGCCAGTCCAGCGAGATGTTCTTCCTGTACAAGGAGGAGCGGCTGCAGCTGGCGGAGTTCGTCATCGACAACACGCCCAAGCACATCGGCGTGGTGGTCTCCGGCCACGTGGCCGAGGACGTGGAGGACCAGGTGCGCGAGGCCCAGGCCATGGTGGACATGGGCGCGGGCGCGTATGTGTTCATCTCCAACCAGTTCGCCCGCCAGGACGAGGGCGACGACGTGGCCAGGAAGCGCATCGAGTACCTGATCAGCCACATCGAGGCGGACACCTTCGGCGTGTACGAGTGCCCCGCCCCCTACAAGCGCCTGCTGACCCCCGAGCTGCTGAAGTGGCTGGCCGACACCGGCAAGTTCGCCTTCCTGAAGGACACCTGCTGCGAGCTCGACCAGATCAAGGCCAAGTGCGAGGCCGTGAAGGGCACGGAGCTGAAGACCTTCAACGCCAACGGCGCGACGCTGCTGGAATCCCTGCGGATGGGCTGCGCCGGCTATTCCGGCGTCATGGCCAATTTCCACACCCGCTTCTACGCCTGGCTGTGCAAGAACTTCGAGAAGGAGCCCGAGCGCGCCGAGAAGATGATGGCCTTCCTGGGTGCCGCCAGCACCATCGAATGCCAGGTGTACCCTGTCAACGCCAAGTACCACATGAACCTGGTGGGCGTGCCGATGAGCCTGGTCACCCGCTCCAAGGACCCGGCGCTGTTCACCTCCAGCCGCAGGCTGGAGATCGATCAGTACTACGAGTGCGAGAAGATGTTCGAGGAAGCCTTCTTCGCGCAGAAGTGACTTTTAGAGGCGGAACCCCTCCGCCCGGCGCCTCTCCTTTCATGGGAGGCGGAATCCCCCCCCGATCATGTAACCGTCATGGTTATCAATGATAAATTTTAAGGAGGTTACCACTATGAAAAAGCTGCTTGCCCTGATTCTGGCCGCCCTGATGGTGCTGTCCGGCATCGCCGCCCTGGCCGAGGACTTCGAGGTCTCCCAGGACTACTCCAACATCCCGATGGAAAAAACCGGCGATTACGACGCCTCTGGCGATCCCGCCGCCGAGCTGATGTTCACCTCCGTGTCCGTCACCGGCGACAGCCACACCACCGCCATGTCTGCCTTCGCCGACGCCGTGAAGGAATTCTCCGGCGGCTCCGTGGAGTGCAAAACCTACGCCGACGGCACCCTGTTCTCCTCCGAGAACGAGTGGGACGCCATCTCCATGGGTCAGGCCGACCTGGCCTACATCTCCTTCCCCACCCTGTCCACCCAGCCCGGCCTGGAGTGGTGCGCGATGGTGAACTCCGGCTACTTCTGGTCCAGCTATGACCACATGACCAACACCCTGAACAACACCGAGGTCGGCCAGAAGATCTTCGCCGAGATCGAGGAGAAGACCAACGTGGTTCCGCTGGGCGCCTTCTATCTTGGCAGCCGCGTGGTCAACACCCGCGCCAAGGAGATCAACGCCTACGAGGACATGGCCGGCCTGCTGCTGCGCATGCCCGGCTCCGAGGCCTGGCAGAACCTGGGCGCGGCCCTGGGCGCCAACCCCACTCCCCTGTCCTTCTCCGAGCTGTATACCGCGCTGAGCACCGGCGCTGTCGACGGCCAGGACAACCCCCTGCCCTCCGACATCTCCGCCAAGTTCTACGAGGTCGCGCCCTACATCGCCATCACCAACCACGTGGTGGACTCCATCCTGCCCTGCATCAACAAGGACAAGTGGAACAGCCTGACCGACGCCCAGAAGGCCGCCGTGAAGGACGCCATCGCCTA
>JAZSAA010000423.1:0-2877 GCA_045601625.1 Clostridia bacterium
GTGATGATCAGGCCGTTAATCAGGCCGATCAGGCAGCCCACCAGCAGCATCAGCACGATGACGGCGGGCACGGTGAAGTAGATGGTCTTGCCGCCGATGGTCAGGCCCTCCTGGATCAGGCCGCCGGCCAGCATGCCCGTCAGGCCCACCACCGAGCCCACGGAAAGGTCGATGCCGCCGGTGATGATGACGAAGGTCATGCCCAGGGCCAGTATGCCGTACAGCGCCACGTGCTTGGCGACCATCGTCAGCGTGCTGGGCTGCAGGAAGGAAGACGACGCAAAGCTGAAGAAGATGACCAGTATGATCAGCACGATGAAGGTACGGCCCTTCAACAGGGTCATCAACAGCTGGTTGTTGTTCTTTTTCATATTCATACCACTCCTGTCTTACGCACTCTTTCCGGTTCCGAGGCCGGCGTAGGAGGCCCGAACGAGGTTGTCCTCGGTGATATCGCTCCCCGTCAGTTCCGCGGTGCACTTCCCGTTGGAAAGCACATAGATGCGGTCGGCGATCGCCATGATCTCCTTCAGCTCCGAGGAGATGACGATGATCGACAGCCCGCGCTCGGAGAACTCGTGAATGATCTCAAAGACCTCCGTCTTGGCGCCGATGTCGATGCCGCGGGACGGCTCGTCCATCAGCAGCACCGTGGGATGGGTCATCAGGCCCTTGGCGATGACCACCTTCTGCTGGTTGCCGCCGGAGAGGGACAGTATCGGCAGGTGCTTGTCCGCCACCTTGATGTGCAGGTCGCGGATCTGCTCGTCCACGGCCTTTTCCTCGGCGGCGTAGTTCATCAGCAGGCCCCTGCGGAAGTCGTTCAGCGAGGCCAGCGAGGCGTTCTTGCAGATGTCCAGGCTCTGCACCAGGCCCTGGCGCTGCCGGTCCTCCGGCACCAGCGCGAAGCCGGCGTTCAGCTGGTCGGCGATCTGGCCGATCTTCATGGGCTTGCCCTGGTAGATCACCTCGCCGGTGTGCTCCGGCCGCATGCCCATCAGGCATTCGAACAGCTCGCTTCGGCCCGCGCCCAACAGGCCGTAGATGCCCAGCACCTCGCCCTTCTTCAGGTACATGCTCACGTCGTCCAGCAGCCAGCCGCCGCCCGTCTTGGGCAGGCGCAGGTGGTTCACCTCCAGCACCTTTTCGGCGTGGTCCAGGTCGACGGTCCGCTCGAAGCGGTGGTATTGGGTGTTCTTGCCCACCATGTTCTCCACGATCCAGGGCAGGGTGATGTCCTTGATGTCGGCGTCCGCCACGTACTTGCCGTCCCGCAGGATGGTGACGTGGTCGCCGATCTCCATGATCTCCTCCAGGCGGTGGGAGATGTAGACGATGGAGATGCCCTGCTCCAGCAGCTCGCGCATGATCTTGAACAGCACCTTCACCTCCGCCGCGGAGAGGGAAGAGGTGGGCTCGTCCATGATCAGCACCCGCAGGTCGTTCTCCACCAGGTTGCGGGCGATTTCCACCATCTGCTGCTGGCCCACGCGCAGGTCGCCCACCAGCGTCTCGGGGGGAATCTCGTGCTCCAGGTGCTTCAATATCCGCTTCGCGCCTTCGATGTGGGCCTTGTCGTCCAGGAACAGGCCCTTGCGCTTCTCGTGGCACATGAAGATGTTCTGGTAGACCGTCAGGTTCTGGAACAGGCTCAGCTCCTGGTGGATGATGCCGATGCCCTTGGCCCGGGCGGCGTTGGTGTCCTTGAAGAAGACCTCCTCGCCGTCCATGTACATCTTGCCCGCGGAGGGCTGCTCGATGCCAGCGATCATCTTCATCAGCGTGCTCTTGCCCGCGCCGTTCTCGCCGATCAGCACGTTCACCTTGCCCTTGAGCAGGTCAAAGGAAACCTGGTCCAGCGCCTTGGTGCCGGGGTATATCTTGTCGATCTTTTCACAGTGGAGCACTACATTGGGATCATCAAACATTGCGCGCCCTCCTGTCATTCAATCGTAATCGCCACAGGCGTAATGGTCACTTCTTTGCCGGAGGCCGACGCCGCGCCGACGATCTGCACCGTCTTGCCCTGGATGCTCTCGTCGATGGCCAGCGGGGCCACCACCAGCTCGTCCAGCTGGCTGTTCAGCGCCTTGGCGTACTGGCTCCATTCGGTCTGGTTGGTGAAGTCCGCAAAGCCCTTCACGGTCTGGGCGTCGCGCACGTCGGTGCCGGAATAGATGCTGCCCAGCTGCACGCTGAACACGGCGTCGCCCGAATAGCCCTCGGGCACGACGGTGATGGAATTCTTCTTGCCGCCGGCCTTGGAGACGTACTCGCTGACCGTGCCCTTCAGGCTGACGGCCGTGCCGCTCAGCGCGGCGACGTCCATGCCGGCGATGTCCTGGGCGTTGGCGGTGATTTCGGAGACGACGCTCTCCCAGTCGCCGCTGGAGGAGGCGTTGGCGTCGAACGCCACTTCGCCGGTATACTGGCCCTCGGTGCCCTTGTCGATCACCTTCGCGGACAGGGCCAGGAACGCCACCAGCACCACGACGCAGGCGATAATCACAATCTTGGTCTTATTCATGACTGGCATTCTCCTTCATGGTTCTTCCCAGGGTAAAAAAAGGGCGGGGACGCCCGATTGGAACTCTAACCGTTCGCGTCCCCGCCGAGAGGGGTTATGTCAGGAAATCAGTCGCCGGAGTACACGAAGGCGGACAGCTTGTCCACGTTCTCAGCGGTGATGGCCACGCAGGGCACCAGCTGCTTCTCTTCAGCGGGCAGGGTGCCGTCCTTGATGTAGGCGTCGGCCTCTTCGATGGCCAGCTCGGTGATCGCGGCGATCTGCTGCAGGGCGGTGCCGACCATCTTGCCGTCCTTGATGTAGGCGGCAGCCTCGTCAGAGCCGTCCAGGCCGATGATCTTGATGTCGTC